>JBEVKO010000160.1:0-9278 GCA_040509705.1 Beijerinckiaceae bacterium | reverse complement strand
TTCATGGCGGCGCGCGAGGGATTGGGTCCGGATGGAATTCTGCTCGTCGATACAGGCCAGATCTATGGCGAGGACGTGGACGCTGCGGCGGCGCGGCTTCCTGCGCTGGAAGCGGCGGGCGCGCTTTGGTTCGAGGAGCCGTTCAGCGGCCACGCCTATGAGGCCTATGGCGCTCTGTCGCGACGCTCATCGAAGGTGAAGCTCGCCGGTGGCGAGGCGGCCCACAATGCGGCGATGGCGAAGCATCTCATCGACTATGGCGGGATCGGATTCGCGCAGATCGATTGCGGGCGCATCGGCGGGCTCGGCCCCGCCAAGCAGGTGGCGGACTACGCGGTGGCGAAGGGCGTCACCTATGTGAACCACACCTTCACGTCGCATCTCGCGCTCTCCGCCTCGCTCCAGCCTTTCGCCGGTCTCGCGGATCATCGCATCTGCGAGTATCCGGTGATGCCGAAGCCGGTGGCGACCGCCTTCATCGCCAATCCTTTGAAGCGCGATGCGAACGGCGATATCGCGGCGCCCGACGCCCCGGGTCTCGGGATCTACTTCGACAGCGACGGCGCCCGGCCCTATCTGGTCGACGTGGAGATCAAGGTCGGAGGTCGGGTTCTCTACAACACGCCGCGCATCTGAGAGGCGCGCATTTACCGTCCCTTAACCCTCGACGGCGATGGTTAACCATTCATTGCCGCGAGGACAGCCCCTTGCACGACCGCACCTTTGCACCGCCATCAACAGATCTGGCGCGCGACCTGCGCGCCCTTCATGAACTCACCGAAATGCGGAAGCGGCTGATCGCAGAGCGGGATGCCGCAATCGATGCGCAACGCACAACCGAATGGCGCAGCGACGCACGCGACCTGTTCCGGCTGGCGAATACGCTGGCGTCGATGGTCTCGGAGCTGAGGCGTGAGCGGGATTCCCTCAAGGACGCATTGGATGAGCAGGCTCGCGCCGGCGACCTGCACGAGAAGCTGGAGGACCTCGCCAGCTTCGCCGAGGCGTTCAATCTCGACGATGCGCCGCCCGCGCGCTACGCGCCGGCGCCTCGCCCAGCGCGCGAGATGGAGCGACCCACTCGCCGTCAGCCAGCCACGGGTGCGCGCCGGGCAGATCGCATGGCGTGGGCCTTGAGATCGTAGCTCTCGTTCATCGCCTCTTCGCGGGATGGCGGATCGTCGGGCAGAAAGCGGCGCGCCGCCATGTGGTCGCCGGCGCGATTGACGGTTTCGACCACCGCGACCTTGCCTGCGCACAAGCCGAAGACGGAGAAATGGTTCGACGCCAAATCGCCGCGCGTCACATACTCGTCGATGTGCGGCGCATAGCCCGCGATCTGCAGCTTCAGATCAGCCTGATCGCTCCAGAACCACGGCACGGCGGAATATGGCGCCGGCTTTCCGACGATCCGCCTTGCGACGCAACGCCCCTGATCAAGCGCGTTCTGCACTGATTCGAGGCGTATGCGACGCCCGCTCTGGGGATCAGGAAACGATGCGCTGTCGCCAATCGCGGAAATCGATTCATCGCTTGTTCGCAGGAAGCCGTCGACGACAATCCCATTGTCGACGGCAAGTCCGGCGTCGCGAGCCAATCCGTCGTCGGCGAGAACGCCGACGCCGATGACGACGAGATCCGCCTTGATCTCGCGGCCGTCGGCGAGACGAACTCCTGTGGCGCGGCCGCGCTCTCCCTCGATGGCCGCAACGCCCGCGCCGAACAGAAAGGTTGAGCCGAGCGAACGGTGCTTCTCCTCGAATGCTCGCGAAATCACCGGCGAGACGGCGCGCGCCATGACCCGTGGCGCAATCTCCACAATGACGACCTCGCGCCCCATGCCCGCAGCGACGGCCGCGAATTCAAGGCCGATGAATCCCGCGCCGATGACCACGATGCGACGCGCAGTCTCGAGATTTGCGCGTAGCCTGGTCGCATCATGCAAGTTGCGCAGGATCGCGACGCCGTCGAGATCGGCGCCGGGGACATGCAACGGCCGTGCGCGTGCGCCGGTCGCAAGCACAAGATGCGCATAGGGGAGCGTTGAACCGTCGTCGAGCAACACGCGATGCGCCGGGCGATCGATCGACTGAGCTCTCGTTTCAAGGCGAAGATCAATGTGGCGCTGCGCGTAAAACTCATCGCCGCGCAACACCAATGAGTCAGGCGTCGCCTCGCCCTTCATGAAGGCTTTGGAGAGCGGCGGGCGCTGGTAGGGCCGATGCGGCTGCGCGTCGATCAGCACGATCTCGCCATCATAGCCGTCCTCGCGTAGCGAGGCCGCGGTCTGTACGCCGCCATGGCCTGCGCCGACGATGACGATGGGGCCGCTCATACCCCGCGGCGCCTTGCGCCACGCGCTCCTGGATCATTGGCTGCGCACGCATGCGCAGGCTGCGACGATTGGGCCACCCCCATGCGCGACGGTTGAGGCGCCGGCGAAGCGATGTCAACATGTCGGCGCGGCGCTCGCGCGGCCGTCCTGTCGGGGAGTTGAAAAATGGCCGCGCCGAAGAGCGCCGAACTGATCGCGCAACTGGCGGCGCTGACCGACAGGAACGGCGTCGTGACGGACGCCGGCGATCTCAAACCTTACCTGGCGGACTGGCGCGGGCGCGCCACAGGAGACGCATTGTGCGTCGTGCGCCCGCGCAATGTCGAAGAAGTCTCCGCTATCGTCAGGCTCTGCGCCGCCCATCGCACGCCGATCACGCCCCAGAGCGGCAACACCGGCCTCGCGTTCGGCGCGATTCCGCTCAATCGCCCCGACGTGGTGATCCTGTCGACGACGCGCATGAACGCCGTGCGCCGCGTCGATCCGCTCGCCATGATCATGGAGGTGGAGGCGGGCTGCACCTTGCGCGGCGCCAAGGATGCCGCAGAGAACGTCAACCGGTACCTGCCGATCTCAATCGGCTCTGAGGGAACCGCGCAGATCGGCGGCGTGATCTCGACGAACGCCGGCGGCGTGAACGTGCTGCGCTACGGCATGACGCGCAGCGCCGTCCTCGGCCTTGAGGTCGTGCTTCCCGACGGAACAATCGCACGCGGACTTCGCAGCCTGCGCAAGGATAACGCCGGCTATGACTGGAAGCAGTTGTTCATCGGCGCCGAAGGCACGCTCGGCGTGGTGACCGCCGCGGTGCTCAAGCTCTCGCCGAAGCCTTCGCAGGAGACGACGGCGTTCGTCGCGCTCGACAGCCCTCAGGCTGTGCTCGAACTGCTCGCGCTCGCGCAGGATCATCTCGGCGATTCGATCAGCGCCTTTGAGATGATGGCGAAGAGCTGCGTCGAGATCGTCGCCAGGCATTTCAACGCGCGGCCGCCAGTGGAGCCGGGCGCTTGGAACGTGCTGCTTCACGCCGGAAGCATGTTGAAAGGGTTGACCGAGGCCCTCGAAGCCATACTCGCCGCGGCCATCGAGAAGGGCGTCGCGCGCGATGCGGCGATTGCGATGAATGCCGGCCAATCGGCCCAGATGTGGATCATTCGCGAGCGCATGGCGACGCTGGAAGGCCGCGAGGGACCGATGCTCACGCATGACGTATCGGTGCCGATCGAGAAAATTCCCGAGCTTCTTGCAAGGGCGGGCGCGGTGATGGCGGATCGATTTCCCAGGGTGCGGCCATACCCATTCGGGCATGTCGGCGACGGCAACCTCCACTACAATATTTTTGTGCCGGCGGACGCCCCGAACGCCGACATCACGCGCGCGCTGCATCAGATCGTCATCGATCTCGGCGGCAGCATCTCCGCGGAGCACGGCGTCGGGCGCTATCGCCGCGACGAGCTCCCGCTCAACAAGAGCGCGGAAGAAGTTGCGCTCATGCGCCGCATCAAGAAGATGATGGATCCGGACGGCATCATGAATCCGGGCGCGGTCCTCTGACCCTCGTCGCCCGGCGGCTGTTCAGGCCGCGCCGTTCGCCTTTGGCGGCTCGGATTTCGCGGGACCCTTGGAGACGCCCACCAACGCCGGCCGCAGCACCCGCTCGCCGATCGCATACCCGGACTGGATAACCTCGCTGACCATGCCGGCGGGAATCGCGTCGTTGGGCGCTTCGAAAATCGCCTGATGGAAGTTTGGATCGAACTTCGCGCCCTTCGGCTCGAGCTTCTTCACCCCGTGGCGCTCGAGAGTTTTCAGCAGGTCCCGCTCGGTGAGGGCGACGCCCTCGACGAAGGCCTTGAGCGGCCCCTCGGCCTGCATCGCATCCGGCGGAGCGCTCGCCAGCGCCCGGCCGATATTGTCGGCGACCGTGAGCATATCTCGCGCGAAAGAGGTCACCGCATAAGTGCGGCCTTCCTGCACGTCCCGGGCCGTACGGCGGCGGAGATTCTCCATATCGGCCAGCGTCCGGAGGACCTTGTCCTTCAGATCGGCCTTTTCGGCTTCGAGCGCCGAAATCGGGTCTGCGGGCTGCGCCTGGTCGGCTTCGCTGGCGGCGAACTGAGCCGCGGCTTCATCCTCGACTGCGGCAGGTGAGGTCTTCGGATCGTTCATGGCGTCGTGCGTCGCGAGGTCCGGCTGGGAGGGGGCCGCGCGGGGGCGGCCGATGCGGTTCGCCCGCATATCAGGGCTCACTGGGCAAAAATCAAGCGGAACGGGCGAGCGTCGGCTCGTCGCGGAAGACCTCCAGGAGATGCCTGCGGATCGTGTTCTGGCGGCTAGCGTTGTCGATCTGGGAGCCGGTCAGGTCGGTGACGTAAAAGGAGTCCACCGCTTTTTCGCCGAAAGTCGCCACGTGGGCCGAGCCGATGTTGAGGTTCAGCTTCGAGATCGCGGAGGTCAGGTCGTAGAGCAGCCCCTGTCGGTCGAGCCCCGACACCTCGATGACCGTGAAACGGGCCGAGAGCGAGTTGTCGATGATGACCTCGGGCTTCGTGTCGAAGGTCTTGGCGTGTGTCCTTGGGCGCTGCCGCTCGCGCATGAGGCGGCCGGTATGGACCTCTCCGCGGAGCGCCTTTTCAATCGTGTCCGCAACACGCCCGGCCCGGCGCAGCTCGTCTTCGTCCCGGTCGAACGCCCGCGAGATGAAGATGGTGTCGAGGGCGAGCCCGTCAGTCGTCGTGAATATCTGCGCATCCACGATGTTGGCTCCGGCGGCGGCGCAGGCGCCGGCGATGATCGAGAGCAGGCGCGGATGGTCGCCGGCGAGGACGGTGAGTTCGGTTACGCCGCGAAACGCATCGGTGTCGATGGCGGTCGCAAGCTTCTTCTTCGACGCCTCCGCGCCGAGCATCAGTTCCGCGTGCTTGACCTTGCGGGCAAGGTCGACTTTCAGCCAGTAGGCCGGATAGTGGCGCTGGGCGTAGGCGTCGAAGGCGCGATCGCTCATATCGGGGAGTTTTTCGCGCAGCGCCATCTGGGCGCGACGAACGCGCTCCTTGCGCTCAACGCCGGAGTGCCCGCCTGTGAGCACGACTTCGGTCTCATAGTAGAGCGTGCGCAGCAACTCGCCCTTCCAGCCGTTCCACACCCCGGGACCCACCGCCTTGATGTCGCATACGGTGAGCACCAGCAGCAGCTTCAGACGCTCGAGCGTCTGCGCCGTCGCGGCGAATGATTCAATCGTCCTCGGATCGGAGAGATCGCGGCTTTGCGCGATGGTCGACATGTCGAGATGATGCTCGATCAACCAGGCGACGGTCTCGGTCTCGGCCTCGTTGAGGCCAAGCCGCGGACAGAGCCTGCGCGCTACGGCGGCGCCGGCGATGGAATGATCCTCGTTCCGGCCCTTGGCGATGTCATGCAGGAAGAGCGCGACATACAGCGCGCGCCGATGCGTGAGCGTCGGCATGATCTTGTTGGCGAGGGGATGCTCGGCTTCAACCCTGCCGGCGTCGACTTCCGCCAGAACGCCGATCGTGCGGATGAGATGCTCGTCGACCGTGTAGTGATGATACATGTTGAACTGCATCATCGCGACGACACGGCCGAAGTCGGGGATGAATTTGCCGAGGACGCCCGACTCGTTCATGCGGCGCAGGATCGTCTCCGGCGACCGCCGCGAGGTCAGGATGTCGAGAAACAGCCGGTTTGCGTCGGGACTGGCGCGTAGCGACCGGTCGATACGGTGCAGAGACTGCGTGACGCGCCGCACGGCTTGCGGGTGGATTGCGATGTCGTTCTTCTGCGCGCGCTGGAAGAGGCGGATCAGATTGACCGGATCGCGCTCGAACACATCAGGCGCAGCAATGGTGATGCGTCCGTTCTCGACGGTGAAATCAGGATGATCAATTCGCGGAGCGCGGCGGCGCGTAAAGCGGCCGAGAATACGGTCCAGCACCGGACGCGGCTTGGCCTCGCGCGCCTCGAGCGCCGCGCAGACGATGGCGGTAAGGTCTCCAACATCCTTGGCGACGAGAAAATAGCGCTTCATGAAGCGCTCGATCGACGACAGGCCGCCATGCGCCGCATATCCAATCTCGGGCGCGATCAGACGCTGCACGTCGAAGGACAGGCGCTCCTCGGCGCGACCGGTGGCGAAATGCATGTGGCAGCGAACCCGCCACAGAAACTCCTCGCAACGCTCGAAAAGAGCGAGCTCATCGCGGGAGAACAATCCCGCTTTAACGAGCTGCTTCGGATCGTCCACGCGATAAACGTATTTGGCGATCCAGAACAGCGTGTTGAGATCGCGCAGACCGCCCTTGCCGTCCTTGACGTTCGGCTCGACGAGGTAGCGCGAATGGCCGGCGCGATCGACGCGGGCCTCGCGCTCGGCGAGCTTGGCCTGCGTGAACTCGGCCGCCGTTCCCTCGACGATCTCCTTCCGGAAACGCTTGTCCATGTCGGAGAAGAGCGCGTTGTCGCCGACGATCGATCGCGCTTCGAGCATCGCGGTGCGAATGGTCATGTCGGCGCGCGACTCGCGCAGGCAATCCTCGACCGAGCGCGTCGAATGCCCGACCTTCAGGCGCAGATCCCACAGGAGATAAAGCATCGCCTCGATGACGCTTTCGACCCAGGCGGTCTGCTTAAACGGAAGGATGAACAGGAGGTCGACATCCGAACCTGGAGCCAGGGCGCCGCGGCCGTAGCCTCCGACGGCCGCGACAGCGACTCGTTCGCCGGATGAAGGATTGTCGGCCCGATAGAGGTGGCGCGTCACGAAGTGGTAGGCGGCGCGCACAATTTCGTCCATGGACGCCGACAGGGCGCGCGCGCAGGAGAGTCCATCGCGCTTCGCCCTTAGCACGCTCCGAGCGTCTTCCCGTCCGTGAGCGAGGGCTTCCCGCAAGAGGTCGAGAACCTGCGGCCGCGCGCCCGGCGCGGTGTCGCTTTCAGCAACGATCTGGTCGATGCGCGCGGAGAGACCCGCGTCGCTCGGCGGCGTCGATGTCAGGGCTAACGGAGTTGCTGCGGACATAGGCGATGTGAATATGGTGGCCGGGCTTAACATGGCGTCGAGCTTCCGTCGCGGCGAGGGAGCCTGAGAAAGTTCTTCTCTTTCCGCGTTCGGAATAGACGGACATTCCGATTGACAGTCCGAAACGTTCTTCATACAGAACGATACGCGCCGATTTGAGCAGCAGCTTGCGGGCGCGAAGGGGTCAGTCCGGGTGGTCCGAGCTGGCTGTCCTGACAAATGCAGCTAAAGCGCCAGGGTCGGCCGAAAGGCCGGGAGCCTTGCCGCTGCAACGGAGGCCTCCATGCCGATCTTCCATTTCTCACGCCGTTCCGTCCTCTCCTTCGCCGCGGCGACTGTCGCCGCGGGCGCCGTTCAGGCTCAGGCTCAGACAAAGCCTGCCGAAATCCGCATCGATTATGCGACCTACAATCCAGTGGGCCTCCTCCTCAAGGACCGCGGGCTGCTCGAGAAAGAGTTCGCCAAGGACGGCATCTCCATCCGCTGGGTGCAATCGCTCGGGTCCAACAAGGCGCTGGAATTTCTGAACGCCGGCTCGATCGACTTCGGATCGACCGCGGGCGCGGCGGCGCTCATCGGCCGGATCAACGGCAACCCGATTCAGTCGATCTATGTTTATT
The DNA here is from genome assembly GCA_040509705.1 of Beijerinckiaceae bacterium. GTDB lineage: Bacteria > Pseudomonadota > Alphaproteobacteria > Rhizobiales > Beijerinckiaceae > Terrirubrum. The sequence continues at coordinate 1,285 of JBEVKO010000160.1, read as the reverse complement.
CGCGGCCAGAGTGGACAGCGCTCGTCACCAAGGACGACGCGATCAAGAACGTCGCCGATCTCAAGGGCAAGCGCGTCGCGGTCACGCGTGGAACTGATCCGCACATCTTCCTCGTGCGCGCATTGCAGGACGCCAAGCTCACCGAGAGGGACGTCAAGCTCGTGCTCCTTCAGCATCCCGACGGCAAGCTGGCGCTGGAGCGCGGCGACGTCGACGCCTGGGCCGGTCTCGATCCGCTCATGGCCGCGGCCGAAGCCGATTTCGGCGCCAAGCTCTTCTTCCGCAAGGCGGAGTGGAATACATGGGGCGTGCTGAATGTGCGTGAGGAATTCGCCCAGAAGAATCCGGACATCGTGACGCGCGTGCTCAGGGTCTATGAAGAGGCGCGTAAGCAGGCGATCGCCGAACCCGCCGCATTAAAAGCTTCGCTCATCGCTGCAACGAAGCTGCCCGACGCCGTGATCGACCGGCAGATCGTGCGCACCGACATCACGCACAGCGCGATCGGCGCGACGCAGGCGGAAGGAATTCTCGCCGCAGGCCTCGCACTTCAGAGTGCAGGCGTCATCAAGCCGGAAACCGATGTGAAGGCAGCAGTGTCGGCGCTGATCGAGCCGCGCTTCCTCACCTCCAAAGCTCCAACCAACTGAGTATGGAGTTGTTGACGCGGGAGCGCAGCGCCGCTCCCGCGCGCGACGTTCAAGGATCGCCGATGACCGATGAGGCGAGGAGGGAGGCCGCAGCCGTGACGGACGCATCAGTTGCATCTGCGACAGTGGCGCGCGCGGCCGCCGCAGGCGCCCGCTTCTCCGATCTGGCGCGCACGACCATCGCCCGGCTGCCCGCGCCCGGCGCTATGATCGGCGTCGTCGTTCCTCTCGGCATTCTCCTGTTCTGGGAAGTTGCGGTGCGCGCGGGATGGATCGGCGGGCGCCTGACGCCGCCGCCGTCGCGCATCTTCGAAACCATCGTAGCCCTCGCCGCGTCCGGCGAACTCGGCCTTCACATCGGCGCGACGCTGTCGCGCGTCGCCGCAGGCTTTGCGATCGGCGCGGTTGCGGGCACGCTGGCTGGCGCGCTGACCGGCGCTTCGCCGCTGCTGCGCCGACTCCTCGATCCCATGCTGCAGGCGCTGCGCGCCATCCCGTCGATCGCATGGGTGCCACTGTTCATCCTGTGGCTTGGCATCTTCGAATCCTCGAAGATCGCTCTCATCGCGACGGGCGTGTTTTTCCCCGTCTATCTCGGCGTGATGGGTGCGGTGATGTCCGTCGATCGCAAGATC
>JBEVKO010000159.1:0-6100 GCA_040509705.1 Beijerinckiaceae bacterium | reverse complement strand
TGCGGAATCGCTCCCATTTCGCCGCCGCACACCAACGAATGCGGATGGCGACGGTGCTTTCGGTATGCTATCGGCGCCGCATGTCAATCCGCTCCAACCATCCCGTCATCATCGACTGGGGCACATCGAATTTCCGGGCCTATCGCTTCGACGATCGCGGGCTGGCGGAAGAGCGTCGCGCGGAAGCGGGCATCCTGAAGGTCAAGGAGGGGGCGTTTGAATCAGCATTGCGCGGCGCTATCGGCGAATGGCTTTCGCCGGGAACCGACGTGCTTTTCTCGGGCATGATCACGAGCCGCAACGGCTGGGTCGAGACGCCCTACGCCTTTGCGCCGGCGACGCTCGGCGACATTGCTGCGCAGATGGTCGAGCGGACGCTCGACGATGGCGTGCGCCTGAAGTTTCTGCCGGGCGTTGCGATGCGGCCACCTTCGCCGGACGTGATGCGCGGCGAGGAAATCCAGGCGTTCGGCGCCATCGGCGATGACGAAAGCGCGCTCGTGGTTCTGCCGGGCACGCACTCGAAATGGGTGACGATGGAGCGCGGTCGCATTGCGGGATTTCGCTCGATGATGACGGGCGAGGTCTATGCGGTTCTCAAGGATCATTCCATTCTCGGGCGGCTCGTTCCCGCAGAGGCGCAGGACGCGCGCCCCGACGCGTTCGCGCGCGGCGTGCGCCTGTCGTTCGATGATGCGCCAGGCGGCTTCCTTCACCGGATCTTCACGGCGCGCAGCGGCGCGCTGCTGGGTGCGCTCGATTCTGCCGATATCGCGGACTATCTTTCGGGCGTGATCATCGGCGATGAATTGCGCGAAGGGCTGAAGCTGGCGCCTCATGCAGGCCGCGTCGTCCTCATCGGGGATGAGAAGCTGGTCGCGCGTTACCGTGCGGCCTTCGCTATCGCCGGCGTCGAGGCGGAGTTGGGCGACGCCCGTGCGACGATCGCGGGTTTTCGCAAACTGGCGGCGCTTCGGCCTTCAGCCTAAGAGCTGGCCGCCGTCGACGATGATGGTCTGACCAGTGATCCAGCTCGCATAGGGCGAGGCCAGAAACAGGGCGACATTGGCGATCTCGTCGGGCGTTCCAAGACGGTCGAAGGGAATCGAACCGAGCACGCGCTGATAGAGCGCCGGATCGCTGGAGCGTCGCTTCTCCCAGGTTCCGCCGGGAAACTCGATCGAGCCAGGTGCGATGCAGTTCACGCGGATTCCCCTGCGCGCAAGCGCTGCGGCCTGCGACGACGTGTAGTGAACGATCGCCGCCTTCACGGCGCCGTAGGCCGGAGTACGGGTCGAGGCGCGATAGGCCGAGATCGAGGAGATGTTGACGATGGCGGCGGCGGGCGACTTTTCCAGAAAGGGCAGGGCGGCGCGCGATGCGCGCACTGTCGCCATTACATCGACATTGGCCCCCATGCTCCAACTCTCATCGTCGTCGCCCATGCCGAATCCGCTCGCATTGTTGACAAGGATATCAACGCCGCCGAGGGCGTCGGCCGCCGCCGGAATGTAGGTCGAGATCGCCGCACCATCGGAGAGATCGCAGGTGGCGGCGTGCGCGGCGCCGCCGCGCGCTGTGATATCGGATTCAGTCGCGTGCAGCGCCGTCTCGCTGCGTGCGCAAATCGACACATGCGCGCCGGCCCCGGCGAAACCGAGCGCAATGGCGCGGCCGATGCCGCGGCTGCCGCCGCAAACGATGACCCGCTTGCTTTTGAAGTCAAACGCCACGCGCCAGCCTCTCCGAGTGTCAGACGACCGTTGCAGCCTCGTTGGCGGGCGAGCCACGCGAGGCGTTGCAAATGCAGGCTAGCGCGAAACGAAGCCGGGCGCCGGGCGGTTCTCAACCACACGTATAGGCTGCTGCGGCGGCTTAAGGACGACGATGCCGAACGTGCGGGTTGCTTCGGGCGCGTCTTTGCGCGGCGTCTCGACTGGCGGCGCCGTGCGTACGATCTCCGTCACGCCCGCAGGAGGCGCATCGACGCGCGACACGCCGGAACTCTTCAGCAGGTTTTGCGCATAGGTCACGCCCAGCAGGGAATCCATCTTGTCCTGTTGGCTCCGGCTCAGCTGGCGCGTCGCTCGGAAGTCGGTGAAATCGCTGGGTTGGTAAGGAAAGGCGCTGGCGCCGTCGAAGACCTGTGCGCTCTCGCCGGTGACAACGGCGTCGCCGGCGCGGAGCGTGACGTCGCGGAGCGCCGAGACGCGAGACTGATCGTTGTGGTGCTGGCACACGCAACTCGCATTGCGCCTTTTCAGAAAACTGAAAGCAACGGGCAGGGTGTCATAGCTGCGCATGCTGCGTGAGACGGCGTGCTCGATCGATCCTTCGGGTCCCAGCGTGAAGATCGCAGCAGGCGCGGCAGGGCACGAAGCCTGGCACATCGATTCATGGGTCTGCAGGTCGGACGAGGAGTTGAGATTGCCAATCGGAAAATAGAAACCGTCGCAAAGACGGACGCAGACGGTGCGCGTCGCGCCGCGGCCACCGTACCAAAAGCTCAGGGGGGATTCGGCGCCCGTACGATCGATGATGCGGATCGGTTCAGGGGTGGGCGCGGATGCAAGCTCGAGGGTTTGCGACGCTGCGCGGTTTGGCGCCGTCAGCGGCGCAAAACTCTGCGTGCGAGAGTGCGCCAGTTTCGCGGGCGCGTGAAAGTCGGATTTGGTCGCTCGATGGCGCGCCTCGATGGGCAGTTCGATCCGCGCACGCATCGGATCCTGACGGATCAAGCCGAGAAATCTTGCGGCGTCGTTCGCTGAGAGGTTTGCCGGAGCCAAGGCGAGCGTTCCCGCGACGCCTGCTGTGATGCCGAGGGAAAACGCCGCTGCGGCGCGAAGATAACCTTCGCGATGAGACCGTACGATCGCGCCGGCGAACCCCCGGCCGCCTGGGAGAGTCCCGACCATGATACACCTGCCGAACTGTCCGCAATCCGGAGGCGTAGTTTACGATCTGTTAACTGTCAAACCTGACGAATCGTTAACCATAATTGTGGCGCTGCACCGCGCCCGAACCCTGTCGCTGTCTACTCGGCTGGCGTGACGTGCGCCGGGGCCGGAACCTGGGATGACGCCTCGCGATCGCCTTCCTTGAAGCGGCTGTCGACCTTGTCGAGGTAAAAGTAAACGACCGGCGTGATGTAGAGAGTCAGGAGCTGCGACAGGATGAGGCCGCCGCAAACCGCGATGCCGAGCGGCTGACGCAATTCCGCGCCTGCGCCGTGGCCAAGCGCGATCGGCAGCACGCCGAAGATCGCGGCGAACGACGTCATCATGATCGGCCGGAAGCGCACCAGCGCCGCTTCGCGGATCGCGGTCAGCGCATCGTCGCCATGGCGTCTTCGCTCGATGGCGAAATCCACCATCATGATCGCGTTCTTTTTCACGATGCCGATCAGCATCAGGATGCCGATCATCGCGACGACCGACAGATCCATGTTGAACAATTGCAGCGACAGCAGCGCTCCGATGCCGGCCGAGGGAAGGCCGGACAGAATCGTGATCGGGTGGATGAAGCTCTCGTAGAGAACGCCGAGCACGATATAGATGACGAACACCGCCGCCGTTGCGAGCAGAAGCTGTCCTGCTACCGCCTGTTCGAAAATCTGCGCCGTTCCGGAGAAGGTGCCGATGATCTGCGGCGGCATTCCGATCTCGCGTTCGGCCTTGCGGATTGCGCCGGTGGCGATGCCGAGAGCGGTTCCCTCCTTCAGGTTGAAGGAGATCGTCACGGCCGGCTGCTGTGCGACGCGCGTCACCGCCAGCGGCCCCACGGTTCGGCGTACGGAAGCGACCGCGTCGAGCGGCACGTTCTGGCCGGTGTTCGACTTCACGTAGATCTGCGAGAGCGCCTGCGCGTCCGACTGGAAGTCGCGCGTCGCCTCCATAATAACCTGGTAATCGCTCGCCGGCGTGAAGATCGTCGAGATCTCGCGCGACCCGAAGGTGTTGTAGAGCGTCTGCTTGATCGCATCCTGCGTGACCCCCAGGTTCGCGGCGCGCTCCCGGTCGATATCGACGACCGCCTGGGGGTTGGTGAGCTGCAGATCGAGGGAGGTGTCGCGCAACTCATCGAGTGTGCGCAGCTTGGCGAGGATCGTCGGTGCGAAGTCGAACAGCGCCTTCAGATCCGGACTGGTCAGCGTGAATTGATAGCTGCCGCGGGACGAGCGGCCGGCGTTCAGGTTGATGTTCTGCACCGCGCGCGGAATGAAGGTGATGCCGGGCACATTCGCCGTTTCGCGCCGGAGCCTGCGCAGAACTTCTTCGAGGCGATCGCGCTGGTCCTTCGGTTTCAGCGAAATGAACAGGAAGCCCGAATTGACCTGTCCGCCGAAGCCGATGTTGGAGCTGTAGTAGTCGACAGCCGGATCGCGTCCGACGACTTCTGCGATCTGCTTCTGCCGCTCGACCATGGCGGCGAACGATGTGTCAGGCGCGGCCTCGGTGAAGGCTGCAATGAGGCCGGTGTCCTCCTGCGGAAAGAAGCCGCGCGGAATCGACTGGTACAGATGAACGCTGAGCGCCGCCGTTCCGAAAGTCAGGAACAGGAAGATCAAGCGGAAGCGAAGGACGAAATCGAGCGTGACGCGGTAGAGCCAGAGCATGCCCTGAAGCCATGCCTCCAGAACGCGCTCGACAAAGCCATGCTTGCGATCGTGGCTCTCTTCCTTGAGGAAGCGCGCGCACATCATCGGCGTCAGCGTCAGCGAGACGAAGCCCGACACCAGGATGGTGACGGAAATCGTTACGGCGAATTCGCGGAAGATGCGGCCGACGACGCCGCCCATGAAGAACACGGGAATGAAAACGGCGATCAGCGACAGCGTGATGGAGATGATGGTGAAGCTGATCTCGCGGGAGCCGACCAGCGCAGCCTCGAATGGCTTCATGCCCTTTTCGATGTGGCGCACGATGTTTTCGAGCATGACGATGGCGTCGTCGACGACGAAGCCGACGGCAAGCGTCAGCGCCAGCAGCGAAATGTTGTCCAGAGAATAGCCGAAGAGCTGCATGAAGCCGAATGTGCCGATGATCGACACAGGCAGGGCGAGCGTCGGGATCAACGTCGCCGACAGCCGCTTCAGGAACAGGAAGATGACCATGATGACGAGCACGACGGAGAGAAGCAGCGTAAACTGCACATCCTCCACGGACTCGCGGATCGGCAGTGAGCGGTCGTTGTTGACGATCAGCGTGATCGCCGGCGGAAGCTGCGCCTGGAAGGCGGGAAGCGTCGCCTTGATGCGGTCGACGGTCTCGACGGTGTTGGCGTCCGACTGCCGATAGATTGCGAGGATGACCGCGCGATCGTTCTTGAACCAGCCCGCGGTCCGGTCGTTATAGACGGAGTTCACAGGCGTTGCCACGTCCTCGAGCTTGATCGGAACGCCATTCTTCGTTGCAACAATCAGGTTTTTGTATTGTTCGGCCGTTTGCATCTGGCCGGTCGCCTCGATCGTCGTGCTCTGGCGTTCGCCGCGAATGGTTCCAACGGGAGAGTTGGAGTTTGCAGCGTTGATGGCGGTGCGAATGTCATTGAGCGCAAGCCCGCGCGCAGCCGCGGCGCGCGGGTCGACGTAGACGCGCACCGCGTATTTCTGCTGGCCGAAGATATTGACCTGGGCGACGCCCGGCAGCTGCGTGATCTGCTGTTGAAGGATGTTCTCCGCCCACTCATTCACTTCGCTCAGCGGCAGAGTGTCGGATTTCAACGCGAGGAAGAGAATCGGCGTGTCGCCCGGATTCACCTTCCGAAAGCTCGGGGGCGCCGTGATCTCAGCCGGAAGGCGACGCAGCGTCGTGGTGATCTGCGACTGCACGTCCAGCGAGGCGCCGTCGATCTCGCGGTCGAGATTGAACTGCAGGGTGATCTGCGTGTTGCCCTGCGTCGAGATCGACGTCAGCGAGTCGAGCCCGGAGATGGTAGCGAAGGCGCGCTCGAGCGGCGCAGCCACCGAGGCCGCCATTGTCTCGGGGCTCGCGCCCGGCAGTGTGGCGTTAATCGCAATGGTCGGGAAGTCGACGGCCGGCAGCGCCGAGACCGGCAGCAGCCGATATCCGAAGGCTCCAAAGACCACCAGCGACGCCGT
>JBEVKO010000158.1:0-6241 GCA_040509705.1 Beijerinckiaceae bacterium | reverse complement strand
GAGGGAAGGCGCGGGGCGGCGTAATGCCAGGCGCTCGCCACGCCCCCGGCGATCAGCAGGGTGGCGGCCGCAACGCCGATGCACATGCGCGCCCAGCGCCTGGGCGCTGCGCAGGATGGGGCGACTGTCGCTTGCTCCGCCTTCGTCAAATCAGTCCACCACGCAGAGCCGCAAGCCGCGGCGCGTCGACCGGTCGCAGAAGCGGGGGCGACTTTGTATAGCAGTTCAGGGGCGGCCGGGCATCGTGCGCGGCCGCGGGCGGTAAACACGTCGATCTGGACGAAAGGAAGGCGCGATGTCGATCGAACTTGCCCCAGGCGACATGGCCCCGCCCTTCTCGCTGCCGACCGCAGGCGCCGGAACGGCGACGCTGGAGGCCCATCGAGGTCGGAAGCTCGCCCTGTTCTTTTATCCGCGCGACGACACCGAAACCTGCACCGCCGAGGCGGTCGGCTTTCAGCGCCATTCCTCCGCCATCGAAGCGGCGGGCGCGAGCCTTCTGGGCGTCTCGGGGGACAGCGTCAGGAGTCATGAAAAATTCAGGAGCAAGTATGGGCTCGACTATCCTCTGGCCTCGGACGAATCAGGAAATACCCTGCGCGCCTATGGCGTTTGGGTCGAAAAGAGCATGTGGGGCAAGACTTTTTTTGGGATCGAACGCTCGACTTTTCTGATCGGTCCGGACGGGCGAATTCTCAGAGTGTGGCGCAAGGTGAAGGTCGCGGGGCACGCCGAGGAAGTTCTGGATGCGGCAAGGGCGGGATGGACGACATTATGATCTGCGGTAACGAGGATGATGATCGACGACGACGACGACGACGACGACGACGACGACGACGACGACGACGCTCGCGCGCGCGCGCCTTTCAGCGCATGTCCTTCTTTACGTAAGGAAACTATAGAAGTTTTCCCGTTTTTGTCTATAGCGCAGCTATAGAAGTTTCTTAATTTTCTTCTATAGTGAGCCGATGCGCAAAATCCCATCTGTCATCCAGACCCTCTATTCCGAGTTGCACCAGCGCCTTCATTGGCGTGAGACCGATACCGGCTCACCTTACGTGCTCCGCCAGGGCGACGCGAAATTCGTCTACGTCAAGCGAACTATCGGCGCCCGCACCTGGGCCGAATACATCGGTAGCGAAGGCGCTTCCGACACTGTCGCGAAGGTCACCGCCATAAAGGCCGCCAATGACGACCGCAAAGAGCGCCGCCACATCGTTCGCGCGCTCAAGACGGCGGGCCTGCCGGGGCCCACCATCGCGATGGGACGAATCCTAGAGGCAATCGCGGCCGGCGGACTATTCGACCCGCCCAAGGGCCTTGTCCTTGTCGGAACCACCGCCTTCGCTGCCTATGCACCCTTGATCGGATTTGTGCCGGATGCGCATGCGATCATGACGCAAGACATTGACTTGGCCGTCATCGAACTCGCGATCGCCGCCGACCGGCCCAACGCAAGCATCCATTCCGCGTTTGAGAGGGCAGGCATCAACATGGCGCCCGAAGGCGCCTTTGACCCGCCAGCACGCCTCGTAGGCGGCGGACTCACGGTCGAGTTTCTCACGAAGCTGCGGCGCGGTGGCGAAGGAACCGTGCGCGCTCGCGGACTTGGCGTCTCCGCGCAGGCGCTCCCTTACATGGACTATCTCATCACCGATCCGATTCCCGTCGCCATCCTATACCTGGCCGGGGTGCTCGTGCGCGTGCCCCAACCGGCGCGCTACGCCGTCCACAAACTCATTATCGCCAATTTCAGGAAACGGGACGACCCAGCGAAACGCCTGAAGGATCTTCAGCAGGCCGCGCAGCTCATCAGGGGGTTGCACGACTCCGGGCAGGGCGCCGACGTCAACGACGCTTTGGCCGACGCTAAGGGCAAGGCGAGGAAACTTATCGACGCGTCGCTGAAAGCGATCGACGACATGACGCCGGGCGCCATAGCGTTGCCGCGCTAGTCCAGCTTCAAATAGTCACAACTTCTCTCTTCGTTAACCTTAATAGCTTTTGATCGGCGTGGGCATGGGGGAGTTTTTGAAGAATGAGTTCGTCCCACTCGCGTTTCGGGCGGCGTCCTTCGCCGCCCGATGACACGCCGGGCGTTGTCCGATTGAGTCGTGGAAAGTTTTATGCAATCGCGGCTCTGACGGGCCTCCTCGCCGCCTGGGGCGCGGGCCTGACTGCCTTCGTCCTGTTCCGCGACGACCTTTCCGCCAGCCTGATCGCCCGACAGGTCGAGAACCAGTACGCATACGAGGAGCGCATCGCCTCGCTGCGCGCCCACATTGATCGCCTTGCGAGCCGGCAGATGCTCGACCAGGACAGCGTGGAAGCGAGGGTCGCCGAACTGATGAGCCGACAGGCGCAGCTCGAGACCCGCAGCGCCATGGTCACCTCGTTGGCGCAGAGCCTTGGCGGCGGCGAAGAAAGCGGCGCCACCCAGGCGCGCAAGACGATGCCGTCGGCGATCACGCCACTTTCGGCGCAGCCCCAGCCCTCGCCTCCCGTCACCTCCTTCGCTCCCGTCGCGCCCAAGCCTCTGCCGGTCTTCGACCCGCTTCGCGGCGGCGATTCCTTGCGGTCGGGCGCGACCGAGGAGCCGCTCAAGCGGAAGGTGTCGACGCTCGGTCAGTCGCTCAGCCGCATGGAACGGCTGCAGTTCAGCGCGCTGGATCAGATCGCCTTACGGTCGCGCACGCGTGTCCAGCGCCTGCGCAGCATCATGACCGAAGCAGGCGTCGATCATGAGCGGATCGCGCCGACGGCGAAGGTTGGCGAAGGCGCAGTCGGCGGACCGCTCGTGCCTCTCACCGCCGCTGAGGCCGCAACTTTTGAAAGCGCGCTCGCGCGCGCCAATCAGCTCGTGCAGGCCGAACAGCGCCTGATGCGCGCGTCGAAAACGCTCCCGCTCCGCCATCCGCTCGGTCATGATGCGCCGATCACGTCCGGCTTCGGCGTGCGCAGCGATCCGTTCACGCGTGGCTACGCCATGCATACCGGAATCGATTTCCGCGCCGACTATGGCTCCTCCGTGCGCGCCACCGGCGCCGGCGTCGTCGTCAAGGCTGAGTATTCCGGCGGCTATGGCAACATGGTCGAGGTCGATCACGGCAACGGCCTTGCGACGCGCTACGCGCATATGTCGGCGATCGCAGTCGAGGAAGGCCAGCGCATTCAGGCGGGAACGATCGTCGGACGCGTCGGCTCGACGGGCCGCTCGACCGGATCGCACCTCCACTATGAGACGCGCGTCACCGGCGACGCCGCCGACCCAACGCGATTCATCCGCATCGGCGGACGCTATCGCGACCTGTTCTGACCCGCCCGATCATCCCTAGCCGAGCATCCCTGCCGCGATGTTGATGGTCAGCGCGACGATCGCCGTGTTGAAGACAAACGCGGCGATGCAATGCAGCGTCACCACGCGGCGGAGCTCCGGCGACACGATCGCGATATCCGCCGTCTGCGCGGCGCAGCCGATGACATAGGAGAAATGGACGAAGTCGCCATAGGTCGGCGCGGCGTCACCCGGGAATGTCAGGCCGCTCGGCGGCCCACCATCATCAGGCGCATAATATTCGTGGGCGTAGTGCAGCGCGAACATGAGATGGGTGAAGCTCCATGAGAGGGCGATGGTGACGCCGACAAGCGCCACCAGCGACGCGCCGTAGCCCGTCCGGCTCTTCGCCGCCGCCAGTTCTAGCACGATCGCGGCGATGCTGGCCGCTGCGGCCGCAAGCGTCACCACAAGGACGAGGGCGCGACCACCATCGAGCTCAACCGCGCGCTTGCGCAATCCCTCAACGTCCGTACCATGCATGAAGCAGGCGAGCACCGCCATATAGCCCGCGATTGCAATATCCCAGGCGACGATAGCGCGCGTCACATGCGGAAGCATCGAGGGCAGGAGAAAATGGGAAGCGATGCCGACAGCAGCGCAAACATAAACGTAAGGGTGCAGGCGAAAGCTGTCGAACATTCGCCTCTCTGGCTCCTAGATCAGGATGCCTTTGACGGAATCGTCAAAAGGCAGTCGCGAAAAACGGTTCCCACTTTTCGCATCCCGCACTAGTCGATGTCCTCGACGACGGCGCCCCCGCCGGTCACGCGTTGCGCAAGCGCGGCTTCCATGAAGGAATCGAGATCGCCGTCGAGCACGTCCGATGGCGTTCCCGACGTGACGCCGGTGCGCAGGTCCTTCACCAGCTGATAGGGCTGCAAGACGTAGGATCGGATCTGATGTCCCCAGCCGATCTCGGTCTTGGACGCAGCGGCCGCGTTGGCCTTCTCCTCCCGCTTTTTCAGTTCGGCTTCATAAATCCTGGCGCGCAGCATGTTCCACGCGGTCGCCCGGTTCTTGTGCTGCGAGCGTTCACTCTGACACGCAACCACGATGCCTGTCGGCAGATGCGTGATGCGCACCGCCGAATCCGTCGTGTTCACATGCTGGCCGCCAGCTCCAGAAGAACGATAGGTGTCGATCCGGCAATCCGATTCCTTGACGTCGACCTCAATGCGGTCGTCGACCATCGGATAGACCCAGATCGAGGCGAAGCTCGTATGCCGCCGCGCGTTGGAGTCGTATGGCGAGATGCGCACGAGGCGGTGAACGCCCGATTCAACCTTGAGCCAGCCATAGGCGTTGTGGCCCTTGATCATCACAGTCGCCGATTTGATGCCTGCTTCTTCGCCATCCATCCGGTCGATTAGTTCGACCTTGTATTTACGGCGTTCGCCCCAGCGCGTCACCATGCGCAGGAGCATCTGCGCCCAGTCCTGGCTCTCGGTGCCGCCGGCGCCGGAATTGATTTCGACATAGGTGTCGTTGCCGTCGGCTTCACCGGACAGCAGCGTCTCGACCTGCAGGCGCGCGGCCTCCTTGGCGAGCGCAAATATGGCGCCCTCGCCTTCCTTGACGACCGACTCGTCGATTTCAGCTTCGCCGAGCTCGATCAGCGTCACTGCGTCGTCGACGTCGCGTTCGAGCTTTTTCAGGGTGGCGAGATGGCCATCGAGCGCCGTGCGCTCGCGCATGACCTTGGAGGCCTTCGCGGGGTCGTTCCAGAGATCGGGCGATTCCGCGAGGTCATTCAGTTCGGCAAGACGCTTCTCGGCCTTGTCGACGTCAAAGATGCCTCCTCAGCAGCGCGATCGACTGCTTGATCTCATCAAGATGATTGCTGATCTCGGCGCGCATGGCGACGAAAGCGTCCTCTGCCTGGATTCACGGAAAATGTGCGCCGTCCATAGCGACGGCAAGAGACGATGGCAAACGGACGGAATGACCGCCCGGCGCCAGCGTCAATACAGACCGCCGGTGCCCGTCCCGACGGAGCGGCCGCCGCCGCCAACGGTCGTCGAAGGCGAATAGCCGTCAGGAGGCGCGCTGCCGGGCTTGAAGGCCTCATAGACGCCGCCGCCGTCGCGCTGGCCGCCGCCGCCGACGCGGATCAGTTTCATGCCTGTCGGAATCTTGAATGGCGTGTCAGGCTGATCTTTGAGCGCCATGCGCATGAAGTCGCGGAACACGGGTGCGGCGTAGCGTCCCGCCGTCGCCGAGTCGCCAAGCGACCTCGGCTTGTCGTAGCCGAGATAGACGCCAACCGCGAGGTTCGCGGAAAATCCGACGAACCAGACATCCTTCGAATCGTTCGTCGTGCCCGTCTTGCCTGCGAGATACTGGCGGCCGAGTTCGCGAATGACCGTCGCCGTGCCGCGCTGGATCACGCCCTGCATGATCGAGGTGATCTGGTAGGCCGACATCGGATCAATGACGAGTTCGCGATTGTCGCGCAGGCGCGGCTCGTTCTGCCCAACCCACTTGTCGATCTTGCAGCCGTCGCACTGCCGGTCGTCATGGCGGAAGATCGTCGCGCCCCAGCGATCCTGGATGCGGTCGATGAGCGTCGGCTTGATGCGGCGCCCGCCATTGGCGAACATCGAATAGCCGGTCACCATGCGCATGACCGTGGTCTCGCCGGCGCCGAGCGACATGGCGAGCACCGGCAGCATCTCGTCATAGATACCGAAGCGCTTGGCGTATTCGGCGATCAGCGGCATGCCGACGTCTTGCGCGAGCCGCACCGTCATGGTGTTGCGCGAGAGCTCGATGCCGGTGCGCAGTGTCGAGGGTCCATAGTATTTGCCGGTTGAATAGTTCTCCGGCCGCCACGGCGCCTGACCTGGGCCCTGGTCGATCTCGATCGGGCCGTCGATCACAACAGTCGACGGTGTGTAGCCGTTG
>JBEVKO010000157.1:0-3985 GCA_040509705.1 Beijerinckiaceae bacterium | reverse complement strand
GCTCTGAAGCAGGGCGCGCAGAAGACCTACGCGGCTCCGGACATCGCCGGCGACGATATCGCCTTTCTGCAATACACCGGCGGCACAACGGGCGTTTCGAAGGGCGCGACGCTCACCCATCTCAATGTGTCGGCGAACATCACCCAGACTGAGCTATGGCTCGGCCAGAACCTCGGCGCGACGGACGTGATGGTTACGGCGCTGCCGCTCTATCACATCTATGCGCTCACCTGCTGCTGCTTCTTTTTCATGGCCAATGGCGGCAAGTGCCTGCTCATCGCCAATCCGCGCGATATTCCGGGTTTCATCAAGACGCTGAAGTCGACGCGGTTCACGCATTTCTCGGGCGTCAACACGCTCTACAACGCGCTCGTCAATCATCCCGACATCAAGAGCGTCGATTTCTCCAATCTCAAGCTCTGTTCCGCCGGCGGCATGGCGATGACATCCACCGTCGCGAAGCAATGGAAGGCGCTCACCGGCTCGCCAATCATCGAAGGCTACGGGCTGTCGGAGACGTCGCCTGTCGCTACGACCAACCGGCCCGATATCGTCGATTTCTCCGGCACTATCGGCTTTCCCCTGCCAGGCACCGAGGTCGCGATCCGCGACGAGGAAGGCCGGGACGTTCCAATGGGCGAGCCGGCGGAAATCTGCATCCGCGGTCCACAGGTGATGAAGGGTTACTGGAACCGTCCGGACGAGACCGCGAAGGTGATGATGCCTGACGGCTTCTTCCGCTCGGGCGACATCGGCGTGATGAATCCGGATGGCTCGTTCCGCATCGTCGATCGCCTGAAGGACATGATCCTGGTCTCCGGCTTCAACGTCTATCCGAACGAGGTCGAAGAGGTGATCGCACAGCATCCGAGCGTCCTCGAAGTGGCGGTCGTAGGCGCGCCCGACGGCAATTCGGGCGAAGCGGTCATCGCCCATGTCGTACGTCGCGAGGCCGCGCTGACGGCCGAGGAACTGCGCGAATACTGCCGCGCCAATCTCACGCCCTACAAGGTTCCGAAGCAGATCGTGTTTCGCGACACCCTGCCGAAGACGAATGTCGGCAAGGTGCTGCGGCGCGCCTTGAGGGAAGAAAAGGCGGCGGCGTAAACGACGGGGCGACTTTATGACGCCCCGCGGGTGAAATGCGCCGACGCCATTCGGGCGCCGGCGGTCCGGCGTAAGCACTCGCCCCCTTTTCAGGACTCCGCGACTCTGATTCACATGGATTCGGCTCCAGGCCCTCCGCATTCGCGGCTGGCCGGAGCCGCGCCGTTTTAACAAACCGTAAACGATCCGGCGCGACGATCGGGGTTCGGGTGTGGGAAAGGTTGCGATGAGCGTCCAGAAGAACGTTGCGAGCGCAAGGAAGTCCTGGGTTGAGGCAATGAAGGCGGCGAAGCCGCATCAGGTGACGACGGCGCCGCTCTCCGTCGGCGGCGTCAGGAAGGGCGAGAAGCTGCTCATTCCCTCGCCGCAGATGCTCGATGAATTCATCCGCGCGATTCCTCCCGGCGAGAGCCGCGACGTCGCCGGCCTTCGCAAGGCTCTCGCCGCGCGCTTCGGCGCGGAGGCGACCTGCCCTATCGCCACCGGGGTCCAGCTTAGGACCGTCGCGGAAGCAGCTTACGAATCGCTCGGCGCGGGACAGAAGCTCGACGAAATCACTCCCTTTTGGCGCATCATTGATGAGACCACGCCGGTCAGCCAGAGGCTCGCCTGCGGCGCCGATTTCATCGCGAGGCGTCGCGCCCAAGAGGGCGTGAAGCCGGCAGCCAATGACGATGACAGCGACGAAGCGCGGCTGGCTCGCTACAACAGCCGGGGCTTGTGGGCTTAGGCCGACGGAGAGGCGTGCTCAGACCACGACGCTGAGCCGCTTCGCGGCGCGCGTCACGCCGGTGTAGAGCCAGCGTGCGCGACTTTCGGGAAAGGCGAAGCTCTCGTCGAACAGCACGACGTCGTCCCACTGCGAACCCTGCGCCTTGTGGACGGTCAGCGCCGATCCGTAGTCGAACTCGTCATAAGCCTTGCGCTCCGCCCACTGGAAATTCTCGATTCCGCCGGTGAAGCATTCGGGCCGCACCGTCACCTTCAGGAAGCGTTGCGAGGGATCATCGTCGGACGCGAGGCGCATGGTGATCAAGGCAGCCTTCGATTGTCGCCGCTCCTGCACGATCCAGAGCGAACCATTGAGGAGCCCCTTGCGGCGATTGTTGCGAAGGCAGACGAGCTTGTCGCCGGAAAGCGGCGTCTCCTCGGTGAATCCATTGAGAGCGCGTAGACGCGTATTGTAGTTGCGCCGGGTGACGTTGCGGCCGACAAGCACTTGGTCGGCCTTGAGTACGCGCTGCTGGTCGAGATCTGCGCGGCGCACCACCTGCGTCTCGCCGTATTCGCCGAGTTCGAGCCGCCTCCCTTCCCTGATGTCCATCGACAGCCTGACGATGGGATCGTCCGCCGCCTGCCGGTGGACTTCCGTTAGCATTGCGTCGGGTTCTGCGTCCGTGAAGAAGCCGCCTCCCGAGATCGGAGGAAGCTGCGCCGGATCGCCAAGCACGAGGAGAGGCGCGCCGAACGACAACAGATCGCGGCCGAGTTCCGCGTCGACCATCGAGCATTCGTCAATGACGATGAGTTTCGCCTTGGAAGCGGGCGCATCGTCCCACAGTTCAAAGTTGGGCTGCTCAACCGCGCTCTCGCGCGCCCTGTAGATCATGCTGTGGATGGTAGAGGCGCCGTCACAGCCCTTTCGGCGCATGACCAGTGCGGCCTTGCCGGTGAAGGCCCCGTAGAGGACCTTGCCGTCAACTCCCTCAGCGAGGTGGCGCGCAAGCGTCGTCTTGCCGGTCCCGGCGAAGCCGAACAGGCGGAAAATCTGGGGCGTGGCGCCGCGCCCCGGTTTGTCCCTGAGCCAGCGGGCGACAGAGGCGAGCGCGGCGTCCTGCTGAGGTGAAAAGTCCATGCGAATCGCGACGGGGAAAGCATTCGCACTCGCATTTTTCAGGCCCTCCGAACAGGAGGGAAACGACCGGCCGTACAAGCGCCCAAACGGAAACGCCGACCCTTCGGCCGGCGTCCCGTCGCCAACGCGCTTGGAGGCTATTGCGCGTCGATGAAGTCCTTCACCGAGAGAAGGATCAGTTCGTTGTCGTCCGCCTTGTTTGGATCGCGCGACGAGGAGAACGGCAGGTTGTTGTCGTTGCCCACGACGATGACGCCGCTGGCGCGTTCGACGACATCCACATTCTCGATGGTGAAGAATGGGAAAGCGAAGACGCCATTGCTGCTCGCAGCTCCGGCCTTCTTGTCCGGATCCTTGATGTTCATAAGGTCGATAAAGCCGACCTTGCGAACGGCCTTGCCAGAATTGGCATCATTCATCTGAATTTTCACGATCCGCTTAAACTTCGCGACGTCATGAAAGCAATCCGTGCGGCGCTGGCCTTCCGAGCAGGCCTTGTCGGCGGTCCCTTCCCCATTGTCGCGCTCTATAATCAGTGCGTGCGACGCATCGATCATGTTGAAGTCGCCGATGGCGTAGCTCGCATTCTCAAGCGGAAAGAGCCAATGCCGCCCGGTCCATTTCTCGCCTTGCACGTCGAATTCGAGGATCCGCAGAACGGCCCGTCCGTCGCGCGCTTCCCAGCCCTTCGCTGTCTCATCCCAGATCGGACCCTCCAATAGAGGATAGAGAAAGCGTCCGTCCGGCGACTGCGCCATGCCTTCGAATCCCTTCGAGCGCCGTACATTGAAGGCGATCACCGCATCTGGCGTGGGAGGCGTCGTGACGGCGAAGTGATCGGGCGAGCGCGCCGGCTTGCCGTCGATCATCGTTTCGAACACCGCCTCGACCTTGCCGTTCATGTCGGTCCGGATGAGATACGGCCCGAACTCGTCGCCGAACCACAGCTTGCCGCCGATCGGCTGGATCGATTCGTTGTCGAAATCCGAGCCTGTCAGATAGCGCTTGTCGGTTCCCTCATTG
>JBEVKO010000156.1:0-5029 GCA_040509705.1 Beijerinckiaceae bacterium | reverse complement strand
CGCCGGCGCCTTCGCGCAGCTTTCGCGCCGCGTTGTATTCCACCGAATATGCGTATTTCTTGGCCTGCTCGAAGCTCTCGAATTCGATCACGACATTGCGGGCGCGGGCTTGCCCCTCGGCCACCGCGCATTGGCCGCCGCGCGCCAGCACCTTGCCGCCATATTGCGCGATCGCCTTGCTGGCTTCGGCGGCATAGTTCGCCCATTGCGTCGCATTCGTGACGTTGGCGCGGCCGATCACATAACCCTTTGGCATTTTCTTCTCTCCTCTTGCAACTCCGCATCACGCAGCTGTTGCGACTTCATCCATGATGGACAAAAAGGCGCCGCGCGGGTCGGCCGACTCCAGAATCGGACGGCCGATCACGAGATGGTCGGCTCCCGCGCGAACGGCTTCAGCGGGCGTCAAGGTGCGCTTCTGATCGCCGGTCTCGCTGCCCGACGGCCTTATGCCGGGCGTTACGATCGCCATGCCGGGTCCGATCGCATCGCGCACAAGCCTGGTCTCCGCCGCGGAGCATACGATGCCGTCAACGCCGATGGTGCGCGCCTGCTGCGCACGCAAACGCACTAGGTCGCGCACCGCCAAATCGTAGCCGGCATCCTTGAGATCGTTGTCGTCATAGGAGGTCAGCGCGGTGACGGCGAGTAGCTTGAGATCGGAGCGACCGCGGCCTTCCACCGCTCCGCGCATGGTCTGCGGATAGGCGTGAACGGTCAGGAAGGTCGCGCCGAGGCGCCCCACCGATTCGACGCCCTCGCGCACCGTGTTGCCGATGTCGTGCAGCTTCAGATCAAGAAACACCTTCTTGCCGTGACGCGCGAGTTCTTCGGCGAGCGCGAGTCCGCCGGCGAACGCCAGGCGATAGCCTATTTTGAAGAATGCAGCGTCATCGCCAAGGCGCTCGATCATGGCGTGGGCATCCCCGACCGACGGGAGGTCGAGCGCGACGATGACGCGGTCGCGGAGGTCGTTTGATCTGTTCATGAAGAACGGCCGGGACGAAGAAGCACTGGCGTGCCTCGCCAAGCCTTCGGCGTCAAACTTCATCGCCTTCATCAGGACGCCGCCTGCGTCGCGGCGCGAACGAGGCGCGTGACTGCGGCCTGCAGCATCTTCGCCGGCGCCGCCTCGGACAATGATCCATCGGCGGCGAACGCCTTGTCGGCGTGCGGCACCGGAACCATGTCGGGAAGCACAGTCGCGCCCATGCCGACGGTCAGCGCCGTCTGGATCTGAATGAGGCCGCGCCAGCCCCCGCGCCAGCTCGGCGAAGCAGAGCCGAGCGAAAGGATCTTTCCCGCGAGGAGCGGCCTGGAAAGACCGCGCGACGCCCAGTCGAGCGTGTTCTTGAGCATTGGAGCGTAGCCGGAATTGTATTCCGGGCAGGCGATGAAAATGCCGTGATGCGAGTCGAGCTCGCTGCGAAACGCCAGCGCCTCGGGCGGCGCGCCATGTTCGCGCTCGAAATCGCCGTCATACACGGGCAGCGGGAAGTCCTTCAGCGAGATGCGCTTCACTTTCGCCTCAAGCTTCGACAATTCGGCGGCGGCGAGGTCAGCAAGCTTGCCGTTGAGCGAACCAGCGCGCGCCGATCCGGAGAAGACGAGTATGTTCGGCGTCGTCATCGCGGTCTGACTCCTTCGACGTCATTGAGCGTCCTTCCGCCGGCCTATCAACCCCGAGCCATGTCCTCAAGCGGGCGCCAGCCATGCGCCAGCGACAGCGGTCGCCAGGAAAACGCGAAGACGTTGCCCCCGCCGGCCCTCTGGTCCCGGATGCGGGCGACCGGCCAGCCCGCGACGTGACATTGCAGCAGCGTGCCAACCCCGCCGTGACCGACGAACAGAACATCGCCCTCGCTGTTCTCGGCCATCGTCTCCGCGACCTGCGCGACGATTCTCATCTGGGCGTCGACGGCTCGCTCCCAGCCGCGGATGCTTTCCTGGGGTCGGGCGAAGAAAAGGTCGGCGGTCGCTTCGAATTCAGCGGGAACAAGAAAGCCGGTCGCGGACCGATCATTCTCATGCATCCTTTCCCGGATTTCGACCTGTAGGCCGCGTCCGGCGGCGATCAGTTCGGCCGTTTCGATCGCCTTTCGCTCCGCCGACGAGACGATGCGCCCTACGCGGGAGAGCCAGGATCCTTTCGCCTCGCGCACGCGGGCGGCGCCGACGTCGGACAATCCCCAGTCCGGCACAGGCGTCGCGGGATCGATCCGCACTTGCGGATGGCTGAGGTAATAGCAGACCAACCGTCAGGCCTGGCGATAGACCCAAACGCGCGCCGGCGGGATATTCTTCCAGATGCGCTTCCCTGCCTCCGCCAGAAAGTCGCCGGCGCGCAGGGGGATCGGGGAGGCCGCCGCATAGGTGAACTGGACGAAAGGCGCCCGCCTGGCCAGGAGGGCGAAGCCTTGCTGGAGCAGATGCAGTCTTTCGCGGGGCGGTCTGGTCATGAGAGGCAGGCTGGACACGATCGCGGCGACCCGTCCCGTCAAATGGCCTCTCAGCGCCTTCTCGATGGCGTAGGCGTCGCCCTGGACCACCTTCGCGGCCGGAAACCGCCGGCGCAGCAGCCCGCAGAACTCAGGATCGTATTCGAGCAGCAGAAGGCGCGATTCCGGCACCCCCCGCGTAATCAGGGCTTCCGTGACCGGGCCTGTGCCGGGACCCAGTTCGACAACAAGGCCGGGCGCATTCGGGTCGACGTAGCTTGCCATTTCCCGCGCCAGCTCCGGGCTCGACGGCGAAACGGCTCCGGTCTTGAGGGGACTCTCGATCCAGGTCCGGAAGAAGCGAGTTTCGTTCTCGAGCTTGTCGGCCGCCTTCTTGGCTGTCGACTTCACCTTGGCGACCCGCAGCCGGACTTTCACCGCGGTCAGGCGCGCCTCGCCTTCGAGACGATGGCGCGTCGACTTCACCTTCCCCGTGGCGCGCTCGATGCTGCGCTTGAAGTCGGTCGTAGCCTGTTCAATCTCGGATTTCAGGCGCTGGCGAGCCTCAAGCGCCTCCTGCCGCACCCGTCCCTGGGTCATTTCGACGGTGCGGCGCGCCTTCTCGACCTGTTCCTTCCACTCGCCCTCGAGCTTGTCGCGAACTTCGCGCGCCCTGACGACGACAGGGGCCGGACGCTGACGGCGAGGGATCAGATCGGACATCGGCGCAGATCGCGTGATAGGGCGGCGGCGCGGACGGTACCCGCGCGGATTAATCCGTCAAGCGAGCGTCTGCGGCATAGGCAACGAAACCCTTGAAACAATTCAGCTGCTTTCGCGACATGTCGGCGCATCCGAACCCGTCTAAGCGAAAAGTGAGGCGAATGATGGCGCAAGGGGAGCAACCGCCATGATTCTGAGATTGTTTCTTGCCTTCGCAATGCTGGTCCTGGTTCCTTTGACCGATAAGGCGCCACAGGTCCCGTCGTCGGCATTGTCGCGGGCGTTCGCGTCAACATTTGAGATTCCTAAATGACAATATGTCGGCAAAACAACTATTGTGAGCCGGCGAAAAAATCCTTCATTTTGGTAAAGAAGCCAGCGCTCTCGGGCTGTGTTTCCCGGGAGCTTTGCTGTTCGAACTCACGCAGAAGCTCGCGCTGCCGGCGGGTCAGGTTCTGCGGCGTTTCGACGACCGCCTGAATGTAGAGATCTCCGACGTCTCGCGAGCGGAGGACCGGCATCCCCTTGCCCTTGAGCCTGAACTGCTTGCCGGATTGCGCGCCTTCCGGAATCTTCACCTTGGCCGACTCGCCGTCGAGCGTCGGCACCTCAAACTCGCCGCCCAAGGCGGCGGAGACCATCGAAATCGGGACGCGGCAATAGAGATCGGCGCCGTCCCGCTGAAAGAAGGGATGCGCCTTCACTGACAGGAAAATGTAGAGGTCGCCCGCCGGTCCGCCTTTGGCGCCCGCTTCGCCTTCGCCGGCGAGACGGATGCGAGTTCCGTCCTCGACGCCAGCCGGAATGTTCACCGAAAGCGTCCGGTCCTTGGTGACGCGGCCTTGCCCCTTGCAGGCCGCGCATGGATCCTCGATGACCTCCCCCCTGCCCTGGCAGGTGGGACAGGTGCGCTCGATGGCAAAGAACCCCTGCATGGCGCGCACGCGCCCGTGGCCGCCGCAGGTTGAACAGGTCTTGGGGCGGGAGCCCGCCTTGGCGCCCGAGCCCGAGCAGGCGTCGCATGTCACCGGCGTCGGCATGCGGACGCTCGCAGTCTTGCCGCGATAGGCTTCCTCGAGCGTGATCTCGACATCGGTGCGCAGGTCCGAACCGCGCCCGCGCCCGCCGCCGCCCCTTCGGCTGCGGCCCATCATGTCGCCGAACAGGTCTTCGAATATGTCCGACATCGAGGATGCGAATCCGTCTCCGAATCCGCCGCTGGCGCCGGCGCCATGCTCGAAGGCCTGGTGGCCGAACCGGTCATACGCCGCGCGCTTCTGCGGGTCGGAGAGAATTTGATAGGCCTCGTTAAGCTCCTTGAATCGCTGCTCGGCGGCCTTGTCGCCCGGATTCTTGTCGGGGTGGCATTGCATGGCCGCCTTGCGGAAGGCCGACTTCAGCGCCCCTTCGTCCGAGTTCTTCTTGACCCCGAGGATTTCGTAAAAATCGCGCTTGGACATTTCAGAATCCGCTATCGGACGTCACAGGAACGCCGGGGTCCCGCGTCGATGCGCCAAGCGAGCGGAGGGACTGATCGGCGCGCGCAACGCCGACACTCATCCCCACCGCCACAGCGGTCAGGCTTGGAAAGCACCGCTTCACCATGGCGCCCGGTTCCGACTCAGTTCTCGAATGACCCACAATGGCATGGCCGGGCTTGGCCCGGCCATCCACTCGCAAAGCCCATTGACAGAAATCGTCCCCGGAGAGCCAGGGACGACTCGATTTGCTACGCGCTCTTGCGCTTCTTGTCGTCGCCGGAAACGTCCTTGAACTCGGCGTCAATGACGTCGTCCTTGGCGGTCTGGCCAGCGTCCTTGGCCGCGTCGGCCTCGGCCTTCGCCGTTTCCTCCGCCTGCTGGGCCTTG
>JBEVKO010000155.1:0-3759 GCA_040509705.1 Beijerinckiaceae bacterium | reverse complement strand
CGCCCGAAGCCTGGAATCAGGCGTGTTTCCAGGCGCTTGAGGACCGAGGTTCGATTAGTGAAGGGTCAGCCACTCGCGTGCGGCGCGCTGGGCGCGGGCGATCTCCTCGCCCGACATTTCCACCGCGAGTTCGCAGCGGCGGTCGGCCGCCTCACGGCACCCTCGGGCGGCGGCGATGTTGAACCACTTGTGCGCTTCTACGCGATCCGGCGCGCCGTCGCGACCGGAAATGGATGCGAGGCCTAGCGCGAGATACGCCTCCGCCGGCGTCGACGCTGCTTCGGAGTGTAACGGAAGATCCTGACGAGCCATCTAAACCCCCTGTCCCTTTTCTTTGGCCGCCGCGGATCCCCATCCGGACGACGCAGGGACATCGTCGCGGCAATCGTCGAACAACTGCTTAATCGACGTCGTAAGCGCAGTCTGAAGATTAACCGGAGAATACCGCGGACTTAGCTGGCCTTGCGTCAAATCAAGGATTTAACGCATATTGTCTTCGTTCAAGATCAGGATTTTTTGACCATGTCCGACATCAAACACATGGGCGAGCGACCAAAGTCGCGCCTGGGCGTCATCGATTGCGCTGTCGCATAGATTGAGGCCCACGAGGGATTCATGCGTCATTCTGAGTGTGCGCCGACGCGTCGCGAGTGACAGAACATCAATGCTGAGAAGAATCTTTTTGCGCAACTTCGCCGCCTGCACCGTGGCGGCGCTGCTTGTTCCAAGCGCATTCGCTGAGCAACCCATCCCGCCATTCCACGTCTGGGTTCGACAAATTTATGAGCACGAGACCGCGCGACATTTGGCGTTAGTGCGCAGCGGCGGCGCCCCGCAATCGATGGAGGAATATCTCGCGCCGTTCGCTCGCGATGTCCGCGACCTCATTCGCGACGCCAGCAACCGCATCATGCCGAACACTGAGCCGGACGGTCCCGTGCTCAATACGTACTTCGGCTGGGGCGCCCTGCCAGGTCGCGAGATTCTTCTCAAGGGCGTCACGGCGCGCGGCGCCGACAAGGCGATGGTGGAGTTCACCGTCAACGGCGCGGCGCGCAGCGTGATCGTCACGGGCAGGAATGACGGCGGCAGTGGATGGGGAATCGCGGATATCTCCTACGGCGCCGGATCACTCGATGCGTCCTATGTCGAAAGGCTGCGCCGCATGACGACCTGGAAAAAACGCGACTGACGCCCGCGATCAGGCGCGCGCCCGTTGGCCGAACAGAATTTTCTGCGCCTCCTTGTCGGTTGCGAGATTGCTTTGCGCCCTCGCCTCGCTCGCCACCGCTATGCCGCGTTCCACCGCGGGCCGCGCCATTACCGTCTCGAACCAGCGCTTCAGCCGCGGAAATTCGTTGAGGTCCTGACCCTGACGCTCATACGGTTTGACCCAGCCGATGCAGGCCATATCGGCGATGGAATAGTCGCCCGCGAGAAACCGGCGATCGATGAGCCGCTTGTTCATCACCCCATAAAGGCGGTTCACCTCATTGGTGTAACGATCAATGGCGTACTGAATTTTCTCCGGCGCGTACTGCCGGAAGTGATGCGCCTGTCCACACATCGGGCCGAGGCCGCCCATTTGCCAGAAGAGCCATTGATCGACCTCGACGGCTCCGCGTTCGTCCTGTGGATAGAATTTTCCGGTCTTGCGACCGAGATATTGCAGGATGGCGCCGGACTCGAAAATCGAGATGGGCGCGCCGCCCGGTCCATCCGGATCGACGATGGCGGGCATGCGGTTGTTGGGGGCTATCGCCAGGAACTCCTGCTTGAACTGGTCCCCGCGCCCGATGTTCACGAGTTTCACCTCATAGGGAAGGCCGCACTCTTCCAGCATGATCGATATCTTCCAGCCGTTCGGCGTCGGCCAGTAATGCAGTTCGATGGGGCGAGTGTTCAGGGCGGACAAGGCGATATCCTCTGCTATCGGGGCGGCGACGATTGCGCCAAAGCTTTGCCTTGCCAAGACGTCGTCGCGCAGATGTATGCTGCGCCGTCGCCATGCGCCCGGGCGATTTTCCTTTGCGGGACGCCCATATTGAAAGGTCGGTATTATGAGGCTTACTCTTATTGTTTCGGCGTACCTCGCTCTGTGCGGCGCGTCCGCATTGGCTCAGACCACGGCGCCCTCCAACCCTTTGCGACGCACAGCGCCCAGCGAAACCCCGCCCGTCGCCGAGGCCGGAAGCACGCCGGCGAAGCGCGCCGCGACCTCGTCAAAGAAGACGGCAAGCGGCGACTTCAAGGAGCGGCGGAAGCGCTGCAGCGGCGAATGGCGCCGCCAAAGCGGCCAGCACGACGCATGGACAGAAGTGGCCCCAGTTCTTTTCGGCCTGCAATACGAAGCTCAAGGCGGCCGGCGTGTAGGGGTCGAGTAAGCGCAAAATAAGAAAGCCCCGATCTTTCGATCGGGGCTTTTTTTGCGGTGGCGAAGGTCCGCCTGCCGCGGCAGTTCCGATATCAGGCGGAAGTTGGCATTGCCGGCGTTGCGGCTTTGGCCTTGCGTGGGCGTCCTGCCTTGCGCTTAGCCTTCTTCTTGCCGGCCTTCTTCTTGGCCTTCTTCTTTGCGGACTTCTTCTTCGCCGTCTTCTTCGTCTTCCTTACGGCGGTCTTTCTGGTCTTCTTCGCCTTTTTAGCCTTCTTCGCCTTCTTCGCCTTCTTCGCTGCTTTCGCCATGGATGGAGCCCTCCCTCGGTTGGCGCAGGGAATTCATACAACGTGATCGAGAAAATCGCGAGTCGGAATATTCGCGCGTTCGACCGCCCCCAAAATAGAACTCAAGAGTTTACGTTTTGGTTGACGAGTGATGGAGGCGATTCCGCGGTGATCCAGAAGCCTTCCGGAAGACCCCGCGCGCCTCTTTCTCACGCCCTGATCGTTCAAACAAAAAATATCAAAAAGCATTGAAAATCGGGCCTTTCTTTTACTTGACAGAATTCGCCGCAAAAGTGCGTGACGACGCTGGACAGCTGTTTGCAAGAAGCTTTCGATGCGCCTCCCCGCCAAGAAAAGAACCCCTCTACTGTCCGGAAGTCCCCCCTCAAAACTTTGTGTTTACAGGCGCGTCGCCGCCTCTCCGGAGGTTCCTCTTTGGATGTCGGACGCCGCAAAAATCGCGAATCACCCCGAATCGGCGGACGCGCGGCGACTCATTTCCGGGACGACGATCGAGGTCTGAGGAGAGCGGCAGCGACGTCGCAGCGGCGACGGTCGGACGCTGTCAGCGACGGAGCAGGAGCTTGTATCCGGCGTGCGTGCGCTCGAAACCGAGCCTCTCATAGAAGCGATGGGCGTCCTCTCGCGCGAGGTCGGACGTCAGCTGGACGATGTCGGCGCCACGCCGCCGCGCCTCCTCGACGGCGTATGTCATCATGCGCGCGCCAATCCCCTGCCCCCGCAGATCGGTCCGCGTCCGCACCGATTCAATGGTCGCGCGAATGACGCCGCGACGCGAAATGCCGGGCGTGATGGTAAGCTGGAAGGTCCCACCGAGCGCGCGATCCGCGAGCGCGACATACACGCAGGTCGACGCATCGGCCGCAACGCGCTCGAACGCTTTGAGGTACGCCTCGCGGTCTTCGGGACCTGCGCTCTCACGGGTTCGGCCCAGAATGTCGTCCGTGTAGAGCGCAATCAGGTCGTCAAGATCGCGCTGCGCCACAGGGCGAATTTCAAGCCGATCTTCCGTCATCGGTCGTCTGCCGCAGGAAGGGAGGCGCGTTGTTGCGGATGCGAAGGCGGAGCTTCGGCCTC
>JBEVKO010000154.1:0-11956 GCA_040509705.1 Beijerinckiaceae bacterium | reverse complement strand
GGCTCGAGCAATTCTATCCGTATCCTGCAAAGTCGATGATCGCGGAGCTTGGCCGCTTCAAGAACGCCGAGCTGATCTGGTGCCAGGAAGAGCCGAAGAACATGGGCGCCTGGAGCTTCGCCGAGCCTTATCTTGAGTGGGTTCTGGCGCAGGCCGGCGGCAAGTCGAAGCGGCCGCGCTATGCCGGACGCGCCGCATCGGCGGCGACTGCGACGGGTCTGATGTCGAAGCACATGGCGCAGTTGCAGGCGATGCTCGACGAGGCGCTGGCGGGTTGAAGGCGGGTTGAAGGGACGAATGGACGCGCCCGCGACAGGCGCGTCTCCAACAGAGAGGACCGCCCTGCGGCGGCAGCGGACAATGGCAAGTGAAATTCGCGTTCCGACGCTCGGCGAATCCGTCAGCGAAGCAACCGTCGGCAAATGGTTCAAGAAGCCCGGCGACGCGGTGAAGCTGGACGAGCCGCTGGTCGAGCTCGAAACCGACAAGGTGACCCTCGAGGTCAATGCGCCGGCGGCCGGCGTGCTCGGCGAGATCTCTGCGAAAGAGGGCGAGACCGTGCAGAAGGACGGCCTGCTCGGCGTTATCACCGTCGGGTCGGGCGCCGCTGCTTCTGCGGCCAAGCCCGACAAGGCTGTGGCGCAGGCGGCCGGGCAGTCGGGCGCGGCCAGCGTCGACAAGGCGGTGCGCGACACGGCGCAGGTCGCCGGAGACTCCCAGATCACGCCGCGCAAGGAAGGCGACGGGAAAGCGAAGAGCGCCGATCACGGTCCCGCCGTCGCGCGCATCGCGGCGGAATCGAGAATCGATCCGGCGTCGCTCGCAGGCTCCGGCAAGGATGGACGCGTCGCCAAGGGCGACATGCTCGCCGCAGTCAGCGCGCCGCCGAAGTCGGCCGCAGCTCCAACGCCCGCGCCGGCTCAGGTCCGCGCCCCCGTCGCGACGGACGACGCGTCGCGCGAAGAGCGCGTGAAGATGACCAAGCTGCGCCAGACCATCGCGCGGCGGTTGAAGGAAGCGCAGAACGCGGCTGCGATGCTGACGACCTTCAACGAGGTCGACATGACCAACGTCATGCATCTGCGCAACCAGTACAAGGACGCGTTCGAGAAGAAGCACGGCGTGAAGCTTGGCTTCATGGGCTTCTTCGTGAAGGCCTGCGTGCAGGGGCTGAAGGAGCTTCCCGCGGTCAACGCCGAGATCGACGGAACCGACATCATCTACAAGAACTACTATCACATCGGCGTCGCGGTCGGCACCGACAAGGGGCTCGTGGTGCCGGTGGTGCGCGACTGCGACATGAAGTCGATTGCGGAAATCGAGAAGACGATCGGCGACTTCGGCAAGCGGGCGCGCGACGGCCAGCTCAAGATCGAGGAGATGCAGGGCGGCACCTTCACCATCTCCAACGGCGGCGTCTATGGCTCGCTGATGTCGACACCGATCCTCAACGCCCCGCAATCGGCGATTCTGGGCATGCACAAGATCCAGGAGCGGCCGATGGCCGTCGCGGGCAAAATCGAAATCCGTCCCATGATGTATCTCGCGGTGAGCTATGATCACCGCATCATCGATGGCAAGGAGGCGGTGACCTTCCTCGTACGCGTCAAGGAAGGGCTGGAGGATCCGGCGCGGCTGGTGCTGGATTTATAAGAGAGAGAAACGGGCAACCGGGGGAGGGTCGCATGAGTTCAATGGTCAACATGATCGGGTGGAGCGTTGTGTTGTTGCTGGCGCAGATCGTCGCACAGACATTGTCGCTGTCGAAGGATTGCGGGCTGCCTTATGCGCTGTCGCCGCGCGACGTCGCCAATCCGGCGACGACGGACGTCACGAAGCGCCTGACGCGCGCGCTCATGAATTTGCTCGAAACATATCCCGCCTTCATCGCGCTGGCGCTCGCGCTCATCGCCACGAACAAGGCGACGGGAATGGGTCTCACCGGCGCCGTCATCTGGTTCTGGGCGCGCGTCGTCTATGTGCCGGTCTATGCGGCGGGAATTCCGATGCTGCGCACCGGCGTCTGGACCGTGTCGGTGATCGGTCTCCTGATGATGTTGATGGCGTTGTGGAGCTGACGCCGTGGCGTTCGGCCCAAACCCGCCGCCGATCCAGGCGCATATCTGCGTAAAGGGCGGCGCCGATGCGATCGCCTTTTACGAGAAGGCTTTCGGCGCAGTCTGCTCGTTTAAGCAGGCCGCGCATGACGGTCAGCGGGTGATGCACGCCAATCTCGAAATGTTCGGCGGCGAAGTCATGCTGCATGACGAGTTTCCGGAGTATGGCGGCGATGTGCTGGCCCCGCCGAGCGTCGGCGGCGCCAGCGTCGCGATCAACGTCAATCTGAAGCAGGCGTCGGAAGTCGACGCCATCGTGGCGCGCGCCGAGAAGGCGGGCGCCGCGGTCACCATGCCGCCGGACGACGTGTTCTGGGGATCGCGCTATGCGCGCATCCGCGATCCGTTCGGCCATGACTGGGCGTTCAACGCGCCGCAGGACAAGAAGAGTTGAAACCAGGGTCTGTTGCATGTCCTACGATCTCATCGTCATCGGCTCCGGTCCGGGGGGCTATGTCTGCGCCGTGCGCGCGGCGCAGCTCGGCCTGAAGACTGCGATCGTCGAGAAGGAAAAGACGCTTGGCGGGACGTGCCTCAATATCGGTTGCATACCGTCGAAAGCGCTCCTGCAGGCGTCGGAGCATTTCGAGGAAGCAAAGCACGGTCTCGCCGCCTTCGGCGTCATCGTGGGCGAGCCGAAGCTCGATCATAAGGCGCTGATGAAGCACAAGGACGACACCGTGGCGTCGAACGTCAACGGCGTCGCCTTTCTCATGAAGAAGAACAAGATCGACGTCCATGTCGGCGTTGGTTCAATCCCCGCAGCCGGCAAGGTTGTCGTCACGCCGGCGAAGGGCGAAGCGATCACGCTTGAAACGAAGGCCATCGTGATCGCTACGGGCTCTGTGCCCGCGATGCTTCCGGGCGTCGTCGTCGACGAGAGGAAAGTCGTGACGTCGACGGGCGCGCTGTTGCTTGAGAAGGTCCCCGAGAGGCTCATTGTCATCGGAGCGGGCATCATTGGGCTTGAACTCGGGTCCGTATGGGGCCGGCTTGGCGCGAAGGTCGAGGTGATCGAGTTCCTCGACCGAATTCTGCCCGGCATGGACGGAGAAGTTGCGAAGCAGATGCAGCGCCTTTTGCAGAAGCAGGGCTTTACCTTCCATCTGTCGCAAAAGGTCACGAAGGTCGAGAATGGGAAGGGCGGCTGCAAGGTGATCTTCGAGCCTGTCGGCGGGGGCGAGGCGCAAACGATCGACGCCGACATTGTGCTGGTTGCAACCGGCCGCAGGCCGACGACGGAGGGGCTCGGGCTCGACGTGGTCAAGGTCGCGACGGAAAAGGGCCGCATCGTCATCGATGATCATTTTCAGACCAATGTGATGGGGATCTACGCCATTGGCGATGTCGTGCGCGGACCGATGTTGGCGCACAAGGCCGAGGATGAAGGCGTCGCGGTCGCGGAAATCATCGCCGGCAAAGCGGGGCATGTGAATTACGACGTGATTCCCGGGGTGGTTTACACGCAGCCCGAGGTCGCGGCCGTCGGCAGGACCGAGGAAGAGCTTAAGGAGGCGGGCGTCGCCTACAATGTCGGCCGTTTTCCCTTCACGGCGAATGCGCGCGCCCGCGCCATGCGCCACACCGACGGCTTCGTGAAATTTCTCGCGGATAAGGCGACGGACAAGGTGCTTGGCGCGCATATCGTCGGGTATGCGGCCGGCGAGATGATCCACGAAATCGCTGTGCTGATGGAATTCGGGGGCTCGTCCGAGGATCTGGCGCGCACATGCCACGCCCATCCGACCCTCAGCGAAGCGGTCAAGGAAGCAGCGATGGGCGTCGAGAAGCGCTCAATTCACATCTAGCGGCGGCATCTTTGTCGCCGCCTATAAAGCCTGCCCTGCCAGATGACTTACTCGCACATCCGGAAAGCGGTCGTCTCGTAAGTTCCGTCGGCTTTGAGCTTACGCTCGCGCATCACCAGGCACCCGTCGTCCGAGCCGGGGGCGCGGGCGAGCAGGACGCGCGGCGACACCGGCGAGCCGATCGTCGTGGCGAGCCGGGTCTGGTCTTTTGTCGGACCGGCGGTCACGCCGACGGGGACCACGGCCGTGGCGAGCGCCAGGGCGGCGACGGTGCAGGCGGCGAGGGTTGCGGGCGACAATCCGAACATTGGAGCCTCCTGTGGCGGCCGGTCTTGCTGCCGGATGTCAGGGCAATGCTCCATATGGGGACGGGTTCCTGTGCGCTGGCGCACAGGAACGTCACATGCTCGTGAGTTTGTTTGACGCTCTTTCGGGAGAGGGGACGGCCTGTCGTCCTACTCCGTGGCCCGCTCCATGGTGAAGTCGCGCCGCGCCCGCATGATGCTGATCGAATAGCCGGCGACAGTGTCGATCAAAGTCAGTAACGTCATCAGCAGGAAGGTGCCCGTTCCGGCGGAGGGAACCAGGAGGAAGAGCAGCAGGCAGATGAGAAACACGCCCAGCGACAGCCCGTGATTGAGGATTGCCGTGGCGCTGGCGCTGGTTGAGTTGATCAGCTCGATGAAACTGAGCACCGCCGCAATGAGGATGAACAACTCGCCGACCTTCATGTCCATGCGAGCCCCGGAGGGGAGCGGCAGGGTGAAAACGGTGCGGTCCAGCGAGACTCCGGCGGCGGCCACCAAAAGGAAGTAGAGCGCGATCGCAAAGACCATGAAGGGTATCTGGCGGAACGACATTCCTGCACTCCTGCCCCGCCGCCGGAGGCGCTTCCACCCGGGCGGCTGAGTCGCTAAAAGCCCGTCGAACAATGCACGCGCAAGGACCGCACGCAACCATGGGCAAGCCTCGCACTCTATATGACAGGATCTGGGACGACCATGTCGTCGACGCGCAGCCGGACGGGACCTGCCTCCTCTACATTGACCGCCATCTCGTCCACGAAGTGACGTCTCCGCAGGCCTTCGAGGGACTTCGCTTGAGCGGCCGCAAGGTGCGCGCGCCGGAGAAGACTCTCGCGGTCGTTGACCACAACATCCAGACTACCGACCGGTCGCACGGCATCGCCGATCCCGAATCGGCCCAGCAGGTCGAAACGCTCGCCCAGAATGCCCGTGACTTCGGCGTTGAATATTTCAACGAGCAAGACATCCGTCAGGGCATCGTCCACATTATTGGGCCCGAGCAGGGGTTCACGCTGCCGGGCACGACCATCGTGTGCGGCGACAGCCACACCTCCACGCACGGAGCGTTCGGGGCGCTCGCCCACGGCATTGGCACGTCGGAGGTCGAGCATGTGCTCGCGACCCAGACGCTGGTGCAGAAGAAGGCGAAGAATATGCGCGTTTCGGTCAACGGGACGCCGACGAAAGGAGTTGGCGCGAAAGACATCATCCTCGCCATCATCGGTGAGATCGGCACGGCGGGCGGCACCGGGTCGGTGATCGAATATGCGGGCGAAGCGATCCGCGGCCTGTCGATGGAAGGCCGCATGACAGTCTGCAACATGTCGATCGAGGGCGGGGCGCGCGCCGGCATGATTGCGCCCGACGACAAGGCTTTCGCCTACCTCAAGGATCGGCCGAAGGCGCCGAAGGGCGCGGCCTGGGACCAGGCGATGCGTTATTGGGAGCTGCTGCGCTCCGACGACGCAGCCTACTTCGACCGCGAGGTCACGCTCGACGCGGCGAACCTGCCGCCGATCGTCACCTGGGGCACCTCGCCCGAGGACGTCGTTTCGATCGAAGGGGTCGTGCCCGATCCGGCCGAGATCGCCGACGAGAACAAGCGCCTCTCCAAGCAGCGGGCGCTCGCCTATATGGGCCTGACGCCCGGCCTGAGGATGACGGACATCCCGCTCGACGTCGTCTGGATCGGCTCCTGCACCAATGGTCGCATCGAGGACCTGCGGGTCGTGGCGAAGATGGTGGAAGGCAAGAAGATCAGCGATCGCCTCGCCTATGCGATGATCGTTCCTGGCTCAGGTGTGGTGAAGCAGCAGGCCGAGGCGGAAGGCCTCGACAGGATCTTCAAGGCCGCGGGCTTTGAATGGCGCGAGCCCGGCTGCTCGATGTGCCTTGGCATGAATCCCGATCAGCTCAAGCCGGAACAGCGCTGCGCATCGACCTCGAACCGCAACTTCGAAGGTCGCCAGGGCTTCAAAGGCCGCACGCATCTTCTGTCGCCAGCTATGGCGGCGGCGGCGGCGCTCGCCGGCCATTTCGTCGATATCAGGACGCTGGGCTGAGAGGCGGCTGCGCGGCTCCCCGGGCCGCGTGTCAGGCCGTCACCACCAGTACTTCCTCTTGTGCTTCCTCTTGTGCTTGCCCTTGCGCCAGCCGTAATGGCGGCCGCGGCCACCGTTGTGCCACCAGCGGTGATGCGCCGGCTCGGCTAATCGCCCGGCGTCGTCCCTCGCTTCGATCGTTGACGAAAGGGGCGCTGCCTGCGCGCCGCCGAGGGCAGGCCCTGCTGCAATAATTGAGACGAAAAAGGCGCGTCTCGAAATCGGCATACTATTCTCCTCCACGCGAACTATTCTCCTCCACGCGAATCGCATTTTGCGCGCGACGGCCCAACGCGGGATGAACGTATGGTCCGTCGCCGCCAATGTTCGCGCGCGAGGCGAAGCCGTCTAGGACAACGGTGCGATGCTTGGACAGACCGCGAAAGAAAAGCGAAGAGGGAAGGCCGGCCCGGAAAACCGGACCGGCCTCGAAGATGCAAACGGGTGGAGACTGGGCCGCTGCATCTGTCAGGTGATCGGGGCGAAGGGCTTGCGCAGGGGCGCGCATCCGTTCGATGCAAATGACCTTGTCATGAACCACGCTTCGTTTTTGTGCGGCGGCGCACCTGCACCCCAAAAAGTTGGTCCCGTTGCAACACTTCCGCATTCATGCGCTGATGCGCTATGATCGAGGATCACAAGCCTCACAACGATCCGCTCAACGTTGCGCCGCCGGCGCACGACGAGCCGGACGCCGCTGAGATCTGGGGCAAGCGCGTCGGACGCACGCTGGGCGTCATGTTTGCGCTTTTCCTTATCTGGCAGCTTTTGACGACCTATGTGTTCAAATCGGTCTGACGCGCCGATGGCAGATTGGACCATTCTGAAGTCGCCGACATTGTCGGAGTTCGAAGCGATCGCCGATGCGAGCTTTGCGCAGTTGCCGCAGGAGTTTCGCAATCTCTGTCAGGGCGTGGTCAT
The DNA here is from genome assembly GCA_040509705.1 of Beijerinckiaceae bacterium. GTDB lineage: Bacteria > Pseudomonadota > Alphaproteobacteria > Rhizobiales > Beijerinckiaceae > Terrirubrum. The sequence goes on along the minus strand of JBEVKO010000154.1, from coordinate 4,703 downwards.
TCGCGTCGACGACTTTCCGGATGAGGATGTGCTGAAGGAGATGGAGGCGGAGACGCCGTTCGATCTGCTTGGACTCTTCACCGGAATCGGAATGCCGTACGAAGGCGGCGGCGGTCCGATGACCGGCCAGATGCCAAATCTGATTCACCTCTACCGTCGGCCCATTCTCGACTACTGGGCCGAGCACGAGGAAACGCTCGGCCATCTCATCCGCCATGTGCTCGTGCACGAGATAGGTCATCATTTCGGCCTGAGCGACGAGGATATGGAGCGCATCGAGACCGAGGCGGACGAGATGCAGGAAAGCAAGTGACGCCATCGCCTCAAGGCGTTACGATGACGCACGTCAGGACATTGGAGCGCGCCATGCTTACACGCCGCACAATTCTGGGCGCAACAGTCTGCGCCGCCGTCGCACCCGCTCGCGCCCATCACGGGTGGGGCTCCTACGACGCCGCCAATCCCGTCACTGTGCGCGGGCCGATCAAGATGCTGAAATTCGAAAATCCGCACTGCCATGTCGAAGTCGAGAGCGGTGGGAAAAAGTGGGAATGCACCTTGGCGCCGCCGTTCCGCATGACCAATCGCGGCGCGACGGAGGCGATCCTCAAGGTCGGAACGCCCGTCGTCGTCTTCGGCTATCCGAGCCGCAGCGCTCCCACCGAAATGCGCGCCGAGTGGATAGAGGTGGCGGGCAAGCGCTTTGAGCTGCGCTGAGGCATGGAGCTCCTCCTCGCTCCGTTCGAAGCGCTTGAACAGTCGGAACTCGGTCTCTCCATTCGCAACGCGCATCTCCTCTATCCCATCGCGAACGTCACGCATGTCATTTGCGTAATCATCTTCTTTGCGCTGGTCGCATCGATGGATATGGCGGTGCTGCGGCGAACGCCCGAAGAAGCGAAGGCGACGATAAGACGCGTCCGCCCCTTCGCCTTCATCGCCTTCTTCGGCGTGGTCGGCGCCGGCGCTGTCATGTTCACGGCGGAGGCATCTGCGCTCGTGAAGAATCCCGCCTTTCTCGCGAAGGTTACGGCGATCGTTGTTGCGGGCCTCAACCTCATGATGTTCAGCAAAGCATTCGCCGCGGGCCGGCTGTGGGTCGCGAGAACGAGCGCCCTTCTGTCGATGTTTGTTTGGATCTTCGCCGCCGCAGCGGGACGTGGCATCGCTTATCTCTGAACCTTCTCCTCCTCGATCCAATAATGGTCGACGATGTCCCACGGCGCTTCCTCGCGCGGAAAACGCTGCTTCAATTCGCCCTCCTCGTTCGCCACATAATAGCGATTGAGGTCGTCGGCGAGGACGCATTCATAATTCTGCGCGAGAAGAATACGGTCCCATGCGCGCCAGCTTCCGTCCGGCGCGCCGGGCGACAGGATTTCGCCAACCACGACGCGCGGACGCCAGCGCCGCCAGTCCGCGCCTTCGAACACGTCGAGCTCGGCGCCCTCGACGTCCACCTTGAGGAAGTCGATCTGCTCGACGCGATGACGTGAAAGAAGCGTCGCGAGCGTGACCGCCTCGCGCTGCTCGGTGCGATAGTCCGCCTCATATTGGCGCGAGGCTTCGGCCGAGCCTCGCTTTGTCGTCGAGAGGCCGTGCAGCGTCGGGAACACGTAAAAATCCGCCTCGCCGTCCTCGCGGCCGATCAGGCTTCCGTCGCGGAGGTCCCGCGGCCGCAGGTCGGCGTAGGCGGCGAGAAGCTCCGGCTGCGGCTCGACGACGAGGCCGGTCCAGCCCTGGAGATAGAACCAGTACGAGACATTGTCCTCGATCGGATGGCCGGCGCCGATATCCACATAAAAGCCGGTCGTCAGGCCGCCGAAGCCCCGCCAGAGGTAATAGTCCTCCAGCCGCTGCGCATAGGATAGCTTCATCGGACCATTTCCGCCGTCGCCGATTGATGCATAGCATGGGCGTCGCTGGGGGCGATGCCTCCGCCCCTGAGCGGCCCTCCCCTGTCCGCTTGGCGATTGCGTACCCCGCCCGACCCGCTATTGAAGCGGTCAGGAGCCTTACGCCATGGACAAGTTCACTACGCTCGAGAGCGTCGCCGCCCCGCTGCGGATCATCAATGTCGACACCGACATGATCATCCCGAAGCAGTATCTGAAGACCATCAAGCGGACCGGGCTCGGGAAAGGCCTCTTCTCGGAGATGCGCTACGAGCCGGATGGATCGGAGAAGTCGGACTTCGTCCTGAACCAGCCGGCCTATCGCAAGGCCAAGATCCTCGTCGCGGGCGATAATTTCGGCTGCGGCTCATCGCGCGAGCATGCGCCCTGGGCCCTGCTCGATTTCGGCGTTCGCTGCGTCATCTCGACCAGCTTCGCCGACATCTTTTACAACAACTGCTTCAAGAACGGCATTCTGCCGATCACCGTGTCGCCTGAAGACCTCGAAAAGCTGTTCGACGACGCCGAGCGCGGCGCCAACGCCACCCTGACGATCGATCTGCCGAACCAGGAAATCCGCGGCCCCGACGGCGGGCGCGTCCACTTTGAGATCGACCAGTTCCGCAAACATTGTCTCCTCAACGGTCTCGACGATATCGGCCTGACGCTGAAGAAGACGCCGGCCATCGACGCGTTCGAGAAGAAGGCGGCGCAAGCACGCCCCTGGGCGTAGCGCAAGATCGGAGGACCGATCCATGAGCGGACGCCGCCTCATCTCCACCGGTTCGCCGTTCGAAAAATCCTTCGGCTATTCGCGCGCGGTGATCGACCGCGACTTCGCTTTCGTCGCCGGCACCACCGGTTACGACTATGCGACGATGACGATGCCGGACGACGTCGCCGACCAGGCGCGCAACTGCTGGCGGACGATTGAAAAAGCCCTCGGCGAGGGCGGCTTCGCGATCGCCGACATCGTCCGCGTCACAACTTACGTGACGGATTTCCATCACCAGACCCCGACGCTCGAGGTGCAGGGCGAGGTTCTCTCCGACATTCGTCCGGCGGCGACCATCGTCGTGGTGGCTGGGCTGGCCCGCAGCGAAATGAAGGTCGAGATCGAGGTGACGGCGCGCAAGCGCGCCTGACGCCGCCTCGCGCTCCTCGCTTCCACCATGATTTCGACGCGACCCGCGAGTACGCCTTTGGCATGAGCGCCGCAGCCTTTTCTGAAGCTTCTCCCTTCCGTCCCTATGCGCCGGAGCCGCGAGACCGCCGAGCCAATACGCTCCTCCACCTCTGGCTCCTCTCGCCCAATCCGAACGAGACATGGACGAAGGAGCATTACGAGGACAGCATCAACGCAGAGCGCACCGTGCTCGGCCGCGTGACGGTCGTGAACGATCCGGCGGCGATCCGCCGCATCTTCGTCGACAACGCCGAGAATTATCCGAAGGACCAGCTCCAGCAGCGCATTCTTCAGCCGGGCCTTGGCGACGGATTGCTGACCGCCTCGGGCGACGCGTGGAAGCGTGCGCGACGCACCCTCTCTCCCCTGTTCACGCCGAAGCGCGTCGCTTCCCTCGCCGGCGTCATGCGCGATTGCGCGGAGCGCCGGATCGATCGCTGGCTGAAGCGCCGGCCCGGGGCCATCTTGGAAATCGATCGCGAGATGACGGCGGTCACCTTCGACATTCTTTCGGCGACGCTCTTCTCCGACGCGCTGGCGGAGGATTTCAAGGGCTTCGAGCGCGCCATGACGCGCTACATTGAATCGATCGGGCGCGTCGATCCGCTCGACGTGCTTGGCGCGCCGGCCTGGATTCCCCGCATCGGCCGCATGACGGCGCGGCCGGCGCTGGCCTTTTTCGAACAGGCTGTGACGAAGCTTGTCTCCGAGCGGCACGCCCTCGTCGCGCAAAATCCAACCGCGGCGCCCGACGACATCCTGACCGCGCTCCTCAAAGCGAGCGATCCGGAAACCGGCGTCGGCCTCACCGAGCCCGAAGTCGCCGCCAACATCATCACCTTCATCGCGGCCGGACATGAAACGACGGCGAGAGCTCTCGCCTGGACGCTTCATCTCATCGCCCATGCGCCGGGCGTGCGCGCCGCGGTCGAAGCCGAAGCGCAGGCGGCGCCTGACGATCCGGCGGATTGGGTCGATGAACTGCCGCTCGTTCGGGCCTGCCTCGAGGAGTCGATGCGGCTGTTTCCGCCGGCGCCGCTGCTCAGCCGCGCAGCGCTCGAGGACGACCGGCTGCGTCATGTCGATGTCGAAGCTGGCACGCTCGTCGTCGTCGCGCCGTGGCTGCTTCACCGCCACAAGCGGCTATGGACCGACCCCGAAGCCTTCATGCCGGAGCGCTTCCTGCCCGGTGCGCGGGATGCGATCGACCGCTTCGCCTATCTGCCCTTCGGCGCCGGGCCGCGCATCTGCATCGGGGCGCGCTTTGCAATGATGGAGGCGGTCATCATGCTCGCTGCGGTTTTGCGGCGCGTGCGACTCGATCCTGTCGACGGTCCGCCGCCGCGGCCCGTGCATCGCATCACGCTCCGGCCGGCCGGACGCCTCGCCATGTCGGTGCGGCCGCGCGCGGGCGAGCCGTCTCGCCTGGTCACCGTTCCTTAACCATGCTCGGCTCCCATCGCAGGACGTCGGCGTTCCGCGCAGGAGGATCTTGAAGTGCTCAGGGCTCGTCTCATTCCTGCGGCCGTCGCAGTCGCATTGGCGACGTCGCCCGCGATGGCGGATTTCTCAGCCTGCGTCTCCGGGCTGAAGGCGCGCGCCGCATCGAGCGGCGTGTCGTC
>JBEVKO010000153.1:0-3632 GCA_040509705.1 Beijerinckiaceae bacterium | reverse complement strand
TTCGCTTTGTCGAGCGGAAAGCTTTCGATTGCGACGATGCGCCCGCCGCGTCGCGACACCGCATTCTGGAACGCGATGCTGGCGACGTTGCCATAGGCGTCGTCCGGAACCAGCGCAGCGAACGAACGCCTGCCTTGCGACATGGCGTAGTCGACTATTCGCTCGACCTCGGTTTCCGGCATGAAGCTCAGGAGATAGACGCCGCGCGAGGCGACCGAAGCGTCGGTCGAGAATGCGATCATCGGCTTGCCGGCCGTCTTCGCCACCTGGCCGGCGGCCTGAACGGTGGGTGCGAAGAGCGGGCCGAGGATGATTTCTGCGCCCTCGGCGATCGCCTCCTGAGCGGCGGCGCGCGCGCCTTCCGGAGAAGCCTTGTCGTCCTTCACAAGCAAATGGACGTTGGCGTTCTCGAACTGGGCGACCGCGAGTTCCGCCCCGTTTTTCAGCCCCGACGCTGCGGCGCCGCCACCGGTGAGCGGCAATATTACCGCCACCTTCACGCCGTTTTGCGACGTCTGGGGCTTGGGCGGCTCTTCGCCGGCCATGAACGGAAGGCCGCCGCCGCATGAGGCCGTCATGATCGAGCCCGCGAGCGCCGCCAGAAGGCGCCGGGAAAGTCGGGGCCAGCTTGCGGTGGGAGGGCAGGCGTTCCGGTTCATCTCGATTCCATTCGCGACCCGAGACGGGTCGACTCAGCCGACTGATAGCATAAAACGCCTCGGGGCTCTGCGCGGGCTAGCGGATTCGATTGCGACACATGGTCAAGTCCAGATCGCACAGCTCCGATTCCATCGAGGGCCGCGGCTATACGTTGCTGGGCCGGCGCGCGCCGGCGGAGCGTCTTGCGCCCGGCCTGCACATCGTGGCGACGCCAATCGGGAATTTGAAGGACATCTCGCTGCGCGCGCTCGGAACGCTGGCCGGCGCCGATGCGATTCTCGCCGAGGACACGAGGGTCACGAAGACGCTGCTCGCGCATTACGGCATCGACGCGCCGATGATCGCCTATCACGAGCACAACGCCGAGCGCGCCCGCCCGCAGATCATCGAGCGGCTGTCGAAGGGGGAGGCGCTCGCGCTGGTGTCCGACGCAGGGACGCCGCTTGTGTCCGATCCTGGCTACAGGCTGGCGGTGGAGGCGATCGCCGCCGGCGCTGCTGTGACCGCGATCCCCGGCGCCTCGGCTGTCCTTGCGGCCATGGCCGTTGCGGGCCTGCCGACCGACCGCTTTTTCTTTGAAGGCTTTTTGCCGCCCAAGAGCGCCGCGCGGCGTGCGCGCCTGAGGGAGCTCGAAGGCATCCCCGGTACGCTGGTGTTCTTCGAATCTCCGTCGCGCGTCGCGGCCATGATCGGCGACGCAGCCGCGATGCTTGGCCCGCGGCAGGCGACGATCGCGCGCGAACTCACCAAGCTGCATGAGGAGGCGATCCGTGGCTCGCTCGTCGAACTCGCCGATCGCTTGCGCGAGTCAGATGCGTTGCGCGGCGAGATCGTGGTGCTGATTGCGCCCCCCGGTGCGGATGAGCCAGCATCAGCCGCGCCGGGCGAAACTCTGGATGATCTCTTGCGCGATGCATTGGTGCGCCTTTCGCTCAAACAGGCGGTGGCGGACGTCACGGCGACGACAGGGCAGCCGCGCCGCGTCGTCTATGCGAGGGCCTTGGCGCTTTCGGGCAGGTCGTGAAGCGCCGACGATCCACCAGGGACCGGCGACGCGCGCTGCGGCTGGGGCATGCGGCGGAGTTCGCGGCTGCGCTCTGGCTCATGGCCAAGGGTTACCGAATCCTCGCGCGCCGCTATTCGGCGCATGGCGGCGAGATCGACCTGATCGCGCGACGCGGCCGCACGGTCGCCTTCATCGAGGTCAAGCGCCGCAATTCGCTGGAGACTGCTCAGGATGCGATCTCCTTCGTCAAGGTGGAGCGGTTCGCGCGCGCGGCGGACGCGTGGCTCGCTCGCAATCCCTGGGCTGCGGATCGCATCCTGCGCGCGGATGCGATTCTCCTGGCGCCGAGGCGTTGGCCCCGCCATGTTGAGAATGCATTTCAGCTCGCGGGCGACGTCTTCTGACGATGTGGCGGTTGCGCAAGCGGCCCAGTTGCCAAATCGCCCGGCCCGGTTATCACTCCGGCCCCACCGTCGCGCAGTCCGCGCGATCCGCCGCCTCGACGCTTCTGAGGACCAACAATGACCCTTTCCGTCGCGGTGCAGATGGACCCCATCCAGAGCATCCGAATTGCAGGCGATTCGACCTTTGCGCTTCTGCTCGAAGCGCAGGCGCGAGGGCACGCGATTTCTTACTATACGCCCGACAGGCTCTCGATGCGCGACGGCAAGCCCTCGGCCGTGATGCAGCCGCTCACCGTCAGCGATCAGGAGGGCGACCACTATGCCCTCGGGCCGGCTGAGCGGCGCGATCTCGCGACGCTCGACGTCATCCACTTGCGGCAGGACCCGCCGTTTGATCTGAACTACATCACGACGACGCATCTGCTCGAACGGGTTCATCCGGCGACGCTTGTGGTCAACGACCCATTTCAGGTGCGCAATGCGCCGGAGAAGACCTTCGTCACGGAATTTCCTGATCTCATGCCGCCGACCCTGATCACCCGCGATCGCGAGGAGATCGAGTCTTTCCGGAAGGAGCACGGCGAGATCGTCATGAAGCCGCTCTACGGAAATGGCGGCGCCGGCGTCTTCAAGGTGGCGAAGAACGATCCGAATTTCGGTTCCCTCTTCGACCTGTTCTCGACGATGTTTCGCGAGGCGTGGGTCGTGCAGCGATTTCTCCCGGCGGTCTCGAAGGGCGACAAGCGCATCATCCTTGTCGACGGAGAGTATGCGGGGGCCATCAATCGCGTGCCTCAGGGCGACGACATCCGGTCCAACATGGTGCGGGGCGGCGCGGCAGAAGCGACGGACCTGACCTCGCGCGAGAAAGAGATTTGCGAGCGCATCGGTCCGGAGCTGCAGCGGCGCGGTCTGATTTTCGTCGGCATCGACGTCATCGACGGGCTCTTGACGGAAATCAACGTGACATCGCCGACGGGGCTGCGCGTGATCAAGCGCACCGGGGGGCCGGACATCGCGGCGATGATCTGGGACGTGATCGAAGCCAAGCGTCTCAATCGTTGAGCGTCGCCTATTTTTGACGCCTGGCGCGCTCATGCGCCTTTCGGGCGGACGAAGGCAATTCGCCGAACATGGCCCGGTAGTCGCGCGAAAACCGCCCCAGGTTTGTAAAACCAAGCGAAGTCGCGATGCGCCCCGCTGTTTCGTGGGCGCCGGACAAAAGCCGCCGGCGCGCATCTTCCATGCGCAGTTTCTTCAGATACCGCATGGGAGTGACGCCGAGATGGCGCCGGAAGATGAGCTGGACGTTGCGCGCGGTGCAGCCAATCGCGGACGCGACATCGTCGACGCTGATCTCATCGTAAATGTGCGATCGCAGATACTCTTGCGCGCGCGCCAGATGGGGCTGCTCGTCGAGACTCTTTGCGGCGCCGGCCGTGGGCTTGGAGACCGCGACGTCGCCGACCGGCCCGCTTTCGCTGCCGCGCGCAAGGCCTCGTGCGACGAGCGGCTGCTCGCGTTCAGACAGATCCATGCAACTAATCTCCCCGTCCCAACGG
>JBEVKO010000152.1:0-11987 GCA_040509705.1 Beijerinckiaceae bacterium | reverse complement strand
CGGCGGTCGCCCCGGCGAAGCCAGCGATGACGTCGCCCTTGCCCAGCCGGCGGACCTTCTTGGCGTTGCCCTTCACCACCGTTTGCCCGAGGCTGACCTGGCCGTCGCCGCCGATGACCACTTTGCCGCCCTTGCGGACGAGCAGAATGGTGGTGGCGTGGAAGGAGGACGGATCGACGGAAGCCATGGGAATGTCCGGGGCGAAACAGACCTCCAGATAGGGCGCAGGGGCCCCCGCCGCAAACCAAACCGCCCCCTGGCGCTTTCCGGCTGGCCCGCGGCGCTGTAAGGGTGCGCCGCAATATGACGGAGCCATAAATGCGCAGCGCCAGCGCCAGCCGCAAGACCGGCGAAACCAGCGTGTCGGTCGAGTTGACCATCGACGGGAGCGGCAAGGCCGCGATCCGCACCGGCGTCGGCTTTTTCGACCATATGCTGGAGCTTCTGGCGCGCCACGCGCTCTTCGATCTGACGGTCGAGGCCCAGGGCGACAATCATGTCGACCACCACCACACCGTGGAGGATGTGGGGATCGTGCTGGGCCAGGCGTTTTCGCGCGCGCTCGGCGACAAGAAGGGCATTGCGCGCTACGCAAGCCTTGATCTGCCGATGGACGAGGCCCTGACGAGAGTGGCTCTCGATGTCTCGGGCCGCCCGATGCTTGTGTTCCGCACAGCATTCCCCAGCGACAAGATCGGCCATTTCGACACCGAACTGGTGCGCGAATTCTTCCAGGCATTCGCCACGCACGCGGCGCTGACGCTGCATGTCGAGACCTTCTATGGCGGCAATTCGCACCATGTCGCGGAAAGCTGCTTCAAGGCGCTTGCGCGCGCCTTGCGGGCCGCGGTGGGCGTCGATCCGCGGGAGAACGGACGAATCCCCTCAACCAAGGGCGCTCTCTGAGGCCGCATGTCGAGCTGGACGATTCACCTCCCCCCGCCCGATCGTAATTCCGTTTCGTATCCGGAACGTTTTATCGCGATCAAGGATGGGATCAGACCCTTCGTGATCGGTTTCGGTCCGGTTTGGTTTCTCGCAAAGCGGCTTTGGTGGGGCGCCCTGGGCGCATTTCTGATCGAGGCCGCACTCATTGGGTCGGCCGCGCTGGCGGATCTCCCAAGGCCGGCGGTCACGATGTTGTTCGCCGCCTATCGCCTGCTTCTTGCGCTGGAAGCATCCACCATTCACCGATGGACCCTTCGTCGGAAGGCATGGAGGGACGCCGGCGCCGTTGTCGCGCGCGGCCGCGCCGAGGCTGAACTTCGCGCTGCGTTCCTGATTGCGAGCCTGGCGCCAGATTCAGGCATGATCGCCCCCCGAACGGCGGCAATGTCGCGGTCGTCGAGGCCGCGGGCGGACGAGCAGCAGCCAGTCCTCGGCCTCTTTCCGGAGGCCGGGCCGCGATGAGCGTTGTAATCATCGATTACGGCTCAGGCAATCTTCACTCTGCCCGCAAGGCGTTCGAGCGCGCGTCGCGCGAATCGAACACAACAACACCGATTGTGGTGACCCGTGATCCCGATATCGTTGCGATGGCGGAACGAATAGTGCTGCCGGGCGTAGGGGCCTTCGCTGATTGTCGCCGCGGGCTCGATGCGGTCTCAGGCATGGTCGACGCTCTCACCGACGCCGTGCGATCGAGGGGCCGCCCGTTTCTCGGCATCTGCGTCGGCATGCAGCTCATCGCCTCACGCGGCCTCGAGCATATCGTGACCCAAGGTCTTGGCTGGATCGAGGGCGACGTAACCATCCTGAAGCCGGCTGAGCCATCGCGCAAAATTCCGCACATGGGCTGGAACTCTATCGATGTCGCGCGACCGCATGCCCTGCTCGACGGGATCAGGACCGGACCCGACGGTCTCAACGCCTATTTCGTCCAGACTTACCATTGGACCCCCGCCAACCCCGCGGACCTCGCCGCGACGACTGAACAGGGCGGCCCTGTCACGGCCATGGTGGCGCGCGACAACATGGCCGGGACGCAGTTTCATCCGGAGAAGAGTCAGGCGCTGGGCCTGGCGCTGATCGCCAATTTCCTCAGGTGGCGTCCGTGATCCTATTTCCGGCGATTGACCTGAAACAGGGACGCTGCGTCCGCCTCGTGAAGGGCGACATGGCGCAGGCGACGGTGTTCAACGAGAGCCCCGCAGCGCAAGCCGCGGAATTCGAGCGTCAAGGATTTTCATGGCTCCACGTCGTCGATCTCGACGGCGCCTTTGCGGGCCGGCCGGCCAACGCTCCCGCTGTTGAAAGCATTCTGGCGGCGACGCGCAATCCTGTGCAACTCGGCGGCGGCGTCCGCGACATGGCGAGCATCGAAGCGTGGCTCTCGCGCGGCGTCGAACGCGTCATCATCGGCACGGCTGCGGTGAAAAACCCTTCCCTCGTGCGGGACGCGGCGAAGGCGTTCCCTGGACGCATCGCGGTCGGAATCGATGCGCGGGGCGGATTTGTCGCGGTCGAAGGCTGGGCCGACACGTCGACCCTGCATGCGCATGACCTCGCGCGGCGGTTTGAGGATGCAGGCGTCGCCGCGATCATATTCACCGACATCGAACGCGACGGAATGCTCGGCGGGGTCAATTGGCCGGCGACGATCGCCCTCGCCACGGCGACTCCGATTCCCGTCATCGCATCAGGCGGCGTCGCGTCGCTCGACGATATCCGGATGCTCGCTTCGCCGGCCTGCGCCAAGCTCGAAGGGGCCATTTCCGGGCGAGCGCTGTATGACGGGCGCATCGATCCGAAAACGGCGCTGGCCCTCCTGGACGCGGGCGCGCTAGAGCCGATCCGATCGCCCAAAGGTGACGGAACCGCCAGCCTGCGGTAGAATTGCCGCTAGATGAGCACAGTAAAATCACGTCCCCTTCCGCCTGCGGAAGTGGTGAGCAATCGTTATTCTTGGCGGAGAACCGTGCGTGAACGGCACGCGAGTGCCTGCGGCGACAATTCTCGCCTATTTGAATCAGGGCCACAGCCGAGAAGATGTTTTCCGAGACTATCCCAGCTTGCCGCTCGACGCGATCGAAGCGGTGAAGGCATGGGCCGCTGACAGACCGTCTCGTTCTTGAACCGCTTTCTCATCGATGAGTGTCTCACACCCGATCTGGTGGCGGCCGCAAAGGCGGCCGGACACGATGCGACCCGTGTGACCCTCCTTGGCAAGGCAGGCGTCGCTGACTGGACGCTCCTGCGTCTGGCGCTGGAGGCAGATTTCGTTCTCGTCACAAACAACGCTGGCGATTTTCGTGCGCTATCGGCGCGCCGAACTTCACCCGGGCCTGATCATCATCGTTCCGCAAGTCGCCCGAAGGCTTCAAATCGAACTTTTTCAGAGAGCCTTGGCGGCCATAGAGGCGCGGCCAGATGTCGTGAACACGGTAGTGATTGTGTCGGTGGATGGCTCGGTCGCCTTTGAATCTTGGCCGGCGGAATAACGCCTGCTAAAGCGCCGTAATGTTGAAAATCCGCATCATCCCCTGTCTCGACGTCAAGGACGGACGCGTCGTCAAGGGCGTCCAGTTCGTCGATCTCGTCGATGCGGGCGATCCTGTGGAAGCGGCGAAGGCCTATGACGCGGCCGGCGCCGATGAACTGGTTTTCCTCGACATCGCCGCAAGCCACGAAGGCCGCGGCACTTTGCTCGACATCGTGCGGCGCACGGCGGAGAACTGCTTCATGCCGCTGACGGTCGGCGGCGGCGTGCGCACGCTCGAGGACATTCGCGCGCTGCTGCTTGCCGGCGCCGACAAGGTCGCGATCAATACGGAAGCCGTACGCCGGCCCGAATTCGTGCGCGAGGCGGCGGAGAAGTTCGGCAGCCAGTGCATCGTCGCCGCCATCGATGCGCGGAGAGCAGGCCCCCATCCGCCATCCTACGAAATCTTCACCCATGGCGGCCGGAACGCAACCGGCCTTGATGCGATCGAGCACGCACGGCGCCTCGTCGCCTACGGCGCCGGCGAATTGCTCATCACGTCGATGGACCGCGACGGGACCAAAGCCGGTTACGACAACGACCTGATGCGCCGCATCGCCGATTCAGTTCCGGTTCCTGTCGTCGCCTCCGGCGGGGTTGGCGAGCTTGCGCATCTCGTGGAAGGCGTCCGCGACGGAGGCGCCAGCGCGGTCCTCGCCGCATCGATCTTCCATTTTGGAACCTACACGATCGGCCAGGCGAAGCAGGCGCTCGCCGCCGCCGGATTGCCCGTGAGGATGACATGACCGGCTTCACCCTCGCCGATCTCGAACGTATTGTCGCGGAGCGCGCGAAGGCGCCGCCTGATGAATCCTGGACCGCAAAGCTCCTCGCCGCGGGGCCTTCGCGCGTCGCCAAGAAATTGGGCGAAGAAGCCGTTGAAACTGCGCTGGCCGCAGTCGAAGGCGATCGCACAGCCATCGTTTCAGAAAGCGCCGATCTCCTCTACCATCTCATGGTGCTCCTCCACTGCCGCGGCGTGCCATTGCAGACGGTGCTTGACGAACTCGCCCGCCGGACGTCCCAATCCGGCCTCGCCGAAAAGGCGAGGCGCACGATGGACTGAGGCCTAGACATCGGGAGCAGCGCGCCGCATGGATCAGCGGGTCACCACCTTGCGGGGGGACGACAAGGACCTTTCGCCCTACCGCGTCTTCAGCCGTGAGGAATGGGCGAAGCTGCGCGCCGACGCGCCGATGACGCTGACCGCGCAGGAGATCGTGCGGCTGCAATCGCTCAATGATCCGACATCGCTTGAGGAAGTGGCGGCGATCTATCTCCCCATGTCGCGGCTGCTGTCGCTCTATGTCGCCGCGACGCAAGGTCTGTTCAAGGCGACGCAGCGCTTTCTTTACGCTGAGGAAGAGGCGAAGGTTCCCTACATCATCGGCATCGCCGGCTCCGTCGCAGTCGGCAAGTCGACGACAGCGCGCGTGCTGCAGGCGCTTCTCGCACGCTGGCCCAACACGCCGAAGGTCGATCTCGTCACCACCGACGGCTTCCTCCTGCCAAACGCGGAGCTCGAGCGACGCGGCCTGATGCAGCGCAAAGGCTTTCCCGAAAGCTATGACGGATCGGCGCTGCTGCGTTTCGTCGCCGACATCAAGGCGGGCAAGCGTCCAGTGCATGCGCCGGTCTACTCGCATCTGGTTTACGATGTGGTGCCTGGCGAACATGCGATCGTCGATCGTCCGGACATCGTGATCCTCGAGGGGCTCAACGTGCTGCAGCCGGCGCCGCTGCCGAAGGACGGGACGGCGGTTCCGTTCGTCTCCGACTTCTTCGATTTCTCGATCTATCTCGACGCCGATGAAGATCTGCTGCACAGCTGGTATGTGACGCGGTTCATGCGCCTGCGCGCCACCGCATTTCGCGATCCGCGTTCGTTCTTCAACAAATACGCCGAACTGACCGACGAGCAGGCGATCGCCCGCGCCAACGAGCTCTGGAACACGATCAACCTCGTCAATCTGCGCGACAACATCCTGCCGACGCGGCCGCGCGCGAGCCTGATCCTGAAGAAGGGAACCGAGCACGCGATCGAGGAAGTGGCGCTCCGGCGCCTCTGAAAGAGTTTCGCTTTTTGCGATGTGAAACGCATCTGATGGCGCAGAACATCTACGACGATCCGGGATTCTTCGCAGGCTACAGCCGGCTGCCGCGCTCGGTCTCGGGACTCGACGGCGCGCCGGAGTGGCCGACCTTGCGCGCGATGCTGCCGCCGCTCGCCGGCCTGCGCGTGCTCGACATCGGGTGCGGCTTCGGCTGGTTCAGCCGCTGGGCGCGGGAGCATGGCGCGGCCAGCGTCCTGGGGGTCGACCTGTCCGAGAACATGCTCGCCCGCGCAAGGGCGGAGACAACAGATCCCGCGATTTCATATGAGCGCGCCGACCTTGACGCCGTCGAATGGCCGGGCGCTGCGTTCGATCTCGCCTACAGTTCCCTCGTGCTGCACTATATCGACGATCTGCCGCGCCTCTTTCAGGCGATTCACGCCGCGCTCGGCGCCGGCGGAAAGCTCGTCTTCTCCGTTGAGCACCCGATCTTCACAGCGCCTTCACAGCCCGGCTGGAGCGTCGCCGCCGATGGCTCGCGCATCTGGCCGGTGAATCATTATCTCGATGAGGGGCCGCGCATCACCAACTGGCTGCGAGACGGTGTGGTGAAGCATCACCGCACGATCGAGACCTACTTCGAGTCGCTTGCCGCAAGCGGCTTCTCAATCCGGCGGCTTGTCGAGTGGGGGCCAGCAAAGTCCGCCTTGGCGACGCGGCCGGACTGGGCCGGCGAACGCGACCGCCCGCCATTTCTTCTCATCGGATGCAAGCGAACCTGAAGACTTATCCACCCGGGGGCAATACGAGCACCTTCGGCGATTTGGGCAAGGCGTCGCGCGAGACAAGCACCGTAGGATCTGCGCTGCGTTCGATATCCCAGCCGCGGTCGCGCGCCTTGTCGATGAAGCGCTGAAGAGTCGTCGGGCCGAAGTAGTGCATCGGAATCATCAGGGGCGCGTTGATCTGCTTTAACGTCTCCATCATCCCGTCGACATTGAGCGTGTAGCTGCCGTCGACCGGCACCAGCACAACATCGATGGGTCCCAGCGACAACAGATGCTTCGGGGTCAAGGTGTGATGCAAATGGCCGAGATGCGCCACGCAAAGGCCCGCGATCTCGAACACAAAGATCGAGTTGCCGTAGTACATCGTTGAGCCATAGCCTTCCCGGATGTTGGTCGGCACATTGCGGACCCGGACGTCGCCGATCCTGATGTCATGTTCGGCGGGCGTTCCGGGCTCGGACCAGCCGCGCAGCACATGCCTGATCGCAGGATCGGGGCGCAGGGTGAAATGCGTGTCGTGCGCGCGGTTCATCGTCGCGACGAGCGGCGGGGTCCGCGGCCGCACATAGTCGTTGTAGTCGGTGGCGATGGCAACGCCGCCGGGGCTCTCAATGACGAAGGTCGAATGGCCGACATAGGAAATGGATGCAGTCGCCTTCTCAGCCGCAGCGAGATGAAAGGCGGCGGCCTGCACCCGAGGGGCGACGCCCGCGATCGGTCCGATGCAGCGATCCTCGTGCTGCGCCGCGGCCGGATTGGCCGTGGCGGCGCAAATGAGGGCGAGGATTGGGAACAGAAGCTTCAGTCGCGGTCGCATCGACAACTCCGGCTGGGCCGCAGAAGCAAAGCACGGGCCGCGCCCATGCGCCAGCGGGCGCAGGCGGGCGCCGCCCCCTCTTGTCGCCGGATCCGCCGCATGCTGATGTCGCGTTATTGCTTGTAAGATATTGCGGTTTTGCATCATGTTGAGACCTGTCGCCGCCCGTCGCGCGTTCGCCTGCCTGTCGCCTGCGAAGTTGTAGCGCCGCAGCGGCCGCTCCAATGCAGTTCCTGGATCGCGACGCGGCGCTCCTCGCGGCGGCGAGACTGAACGCCGCCGAGATCGCGCTCGCCCTGGCGGATGCGCAGCGCATCGGCGTCGCACCACTCGAGCAGGCGATCGCTTCGGGGCTTGTAGAGGAGGACGCCGCGGCGCGCGCGCTTGCGGCGCACCTTCGCCTGCCATTCACAACGCATATCCCTCAGCTTTCCGACGATGCGCCATGGGCGCTTGCGGCAAAGCATGGCATTGCGCCGCTTCGGTCCAATCCGCATGGTTGGCGCTTCGCGCTGGCGCCGCGCGACCGCGCACTCAACTTGCTTGCTGCGCACGACCTGCGGCGCCCCGCGGGTGGGCTCGTCGTCACGACGCGCGCGCATCTGGCAACGGCGCTCCATCGCGCCGCCGCCCATCATATGGAGCACGCAGCGTCCCATTCGCTTCCAGACGCAAGCCCACGCGATTCATGCCGCGACGGCCTCGGCGCCCAACTCATCGCCGTCTTGATCGCCGTCGCTTTCGGCGTACTCGTCGCTACGCCGCTGTCCCCGCGCGCGACGATGGCCGCATTCGCCGCGAGTTTTGGCGCCCTGTTCATGACGAACGTAGCGACGCGACTCGCCGCCATCGGCGCAAATCCGCACCGCGCGCGGACGCCGCCATGCCTCTCCGACGCGGCGCTGCCTATCTATACTCTTCTCATTCCTCTTTACCGCGAAGCCAGGATCGCACCCCGCCTTATCGCTGCGCTGCGGAATATCGACTATCCGCCCGCCAAGCTCGACATCAAGCTGTTGCTGGAATCCGACGATCACGAAACATTGCATGCCTTGCGCGCGGCGGGACTTGCCCCCTGGATGGAGGTGATCGTCGCGCCGGACGGCAAGCCGCGCACCAAGCCGCGCGCCCTCAATCTCGGTCTCGCGATGGCGCGCGGCGACCATCTTGCGGTTTTCGACGCGGAGGACAGGCCGCACCCGCGACAATTGCGTGACGCCGCCGCGCGGTTCTCACAGGCGTCTGACGATGTCGCCTGCCTGCAGGCGCGACTTGCAATCGAGAATGACGCTGAAACCTGGCTCACGCGGCTATTCGCCCTTGAGTATGCGGTATTGTTCGGCCTGATAACGCCGAGCCTGTCGGCGCAGCAGCTGCCGTTCGCGCTCGGCGGCACATCGAACCATTTTCGCACTGCGGCGCTGCGGGCGGTCGGCGGGTGGGATGCGTGGAACGTCACCGAAGACGCCGACCTGGGCCTTCGCCTCTTTCGTCGGGGCTGGCGCATTGCATTTCTGGACTCAATCACATGGGAAGAGGCGCCGCTGACGCTCAGGCCATGGCTGCGCCAGCGGACGCGGTGGCTGAAAGGCTGGATGCAGACGACCTTGACGCATCTGCGCGCGCCAAGAACGCGTTCCTTGCGCGAACTCGGCGCGTTCGCCTTCCTTCATTCAATCGCGACAAGCCTCGGCGCCGTTCTGTCGGCGCTGTTCGGTCCGCTGCTCGTCGCGCTTGCCTTGCACGACATCGCGCTTGGCGAAATCAGCACGCGGGAGCCCGTCGATGTGGTGACATGGTCCTGCTCTTTGACGCTTCTCGTAAGCGGCCTTGCAGCGATCATTGCGCCTGCGTTCGCCGCGGCGCAGCGCTTTGGATCGACGAGGCTCGCGCCCTGGATCGTGGCGCTGCCGCTCTATTACCTCCTCGTCTCGGTTGCGGCATGGCGCGCGCTTTTCGATCTGGCGCTGCGTCCGCACCACTGGGACAAGACCGAGCACGGGCTATCGAAGGCGATTGAGGGTCCGTAGCGCGGCTCCCGCAGCGCGCTGCCTGCGAAGCCTACATGCACATGGCGAGCGCGGCGTTCAGGAGGTCGACGAACACCGCATCGGCGTTGGCGAGCCACGCCAGTCCGGCCAGGGCGAGGACGCCAAGACCAAGGGTCGCCGCAACGACCGTAACGCGGCTCTCCGTCATTCTTCCCTCCCGCATTTGGGGGAAATGCGACGCACACGAACCGCTCGGGCCCACAGGATGGAGGCGCGCGGAGGCGATCCGTGCGCCCTCATTTAGCGCAGCCGCACCCCTCGTTCAATGCAAAGCCGCGCCTCGTCAGGCGGCCCTGCGCTCGCGTTGGCCAGGTTCCCCCACATGAAAGGCGTCAACCTGCGCGCTCATGGCGAGGGCCTGCCCTTCCAGCGTCTTGGCGGTGGCGGCGCTCTCCTCGACGAGGGCTGAATTCTGCTGGGTCGCCTCATCCATCTGAGCCAGCGCCCGGTTGATCTGCTCGACCCCAACCGCCTGTTCGCCGCTTGCCGCCGCAATGTCGGACACCGCCGTCGCAACTTCCGAGATTGACTGGACAATCTCGCCAAGGGACTCGCCGGCCTTGTTGACGAGGCCGACGCCCTGCTCGACTTCCGAATTGCTGCGCGTGATCAGGTCCTTGATGTCCTTCGCGGCTTGCGAAGACCTTTGCGCCAGCGTCCGCACCTCCGATGCAACCACAGCGAAGCCGCGGCCCGCATCGCCGGCGCGCGCGGCCTCGACCGCGGCGTTCAGGGCGAGCAGGTTGGTTTGGCGCGCAATTTCGTCAATAACGCCGATGATGTCGGCGATCTTTCCCGACGAATCCTGAATCCTCGCCATCGCGGCGACCGCGCCAGCGACAATCTGGCCGCCGCGATCAGCCATGTCGCGCGCGCCGCTCGCAGTCCGGCTGGCCTGGCGCGCATTCTCCGCGTTCTTGTTCACCGTCGTGGCAATGCTTCTCATCGAGCCTGATGTCTGTTCGAGGCCCGCCGCCTGCTCTTCCGTGCGCTGCGACAGGTCGGTAGCGCCTGCAGCGATCTCAGAGGCGGCGCCTGTCACTTCGCTGACCGTAGCCTTGATATCCGAGATCGTCGCCGAAAGGCGCACGGCGGTGGCGTTGGCGTCGCTCTTCAGGGCGCCGAGCGCGCCCTGATAGTCCGTCGCGATGCGCCGGGTAAGATCACCCTTGGCCATCGCCGCGAGCATCTGGCCGAGATCGCCCAGAACGGCGGAGATGTTGTCGCATAGCGCGTTGAGCCCCGAAGCAAGATTGAGCATGACGCCGGTCTTGCCCTCGAGCGGCACCCGCTGCGAGAAGTCGCCGGCCAGCGCCGACGCGACAATGCCGCCGACGGCTGCGTCGAATTCGCTCATGACGCGCGTTGTCGCCGCATCGCGCTCAGCGCTCGCCTGCCTCTCCCGCTCGGCGCGCTCTTCCAGAGCCGTGCGATCACGTTCCGCCTGCTCGGCCGCCGCCCGGCGCTCGCGCTCGTTCTTCTCCACGGCGGCGCGGCGATCCGCCTCCGCCCGCTCCTCGGCCTCGGCCTGCGCCTTCTGCGCCGATTTCACCTTGAAGAGTTCGACGGCCGCAGCGATGTCGCCAATTTCATCCTTCCGGCCGAGACCGGGAAGGACCACTGCGAAATCGCCATTGGCAAGCTGCTGCATCGCGCGCGTCAGGGCGAGGATCGGCTGCAGAACGGTCCGCCCGGTCAGTGCGAGACCTCCCGCGAGGATGGCGAAGAGTCCCGCCACCGCCGCGAGGATCGACCAGAAGGTGAAGGCGCCGAGCGACGTCGCCTCTCCTTCCACCCGCTTGTTCAGCGCTTCGGCGTCCTTGACGATTGCGTCGATCACCTCGCGATGCGCGAGATAGCTTTCGTTCACATCATGATAGTGGCGCGCGGCGACGTCGCGATCACCGGCTTCAAGCGCCGGGAGCAATCCATCTTCGACGGCTGACCAAAAGCGCGCGACATGCTTCTCCGACTGGACTGTCAGCTTTTCCTTGATGTCAGGCTCGAGATCCGACGCAGTCCAGAACTTGTGACGATCTTCATAGTCCTTGCGCAGCTGCTCCAACCGCTTACGGCTTTCAGAAGCCGGCTTTGCGCCGTTCAGCGCCAATGTCGCTTCCAGATAGGATTCGATGATGTAGGCCGGGGGGGGCAGGATGTCGGCGACGAGATCCTTGCCCTGGATGATCTGTCCGTACAGAGGACCGCCGATGCGCACGCGGCTGACGTTGAAACCGCTATAGACGACCGTCGCCGTGACGGCTGCAGCGAGGATTGATCCGAACAAATAGAATGCCGTGCGCAGCTTCATGGTCGGCGCGCCCTCCCGAGCGAGTTTTTGGAGCAAGACGGAATCGCCCGGTTCGGGCGCAGCGCGCGCGGCGAAGAGCGATGGCTGGATTTCAACTGGACGCCGAGCGCGCGGCGATTGAGCGGCGAGCGCTTATGCTGGCAAGTCAGGGCGCAGGGAATCGCCGCCCCCGAAGGGCGTCCGCATCCCGGGACATGGCAGGGCGCCGTCGCCCAAGGCGACGCACGGTAGTCCCCAAATCTCGAACCCACGCTTCCCCCAAAAGCGCAGCCCAAGCGCGGTCGTTTGTCCGCGTCCCGTGAAACATCCTCCGGTCGACTGAAGGCCGCCTCGTATTCCCCGCACGGCGGCCGGCCTTCGGCCGGATCGCCCAAAAGCTGCGCCAAATACGTTAATGAACCGTTGGAGGGTCGGGGGCCGGTATGCGGAGGGAGAAGAGGGCTTGGAGCGGGCGATGGGAATCGAACCCACGACATTCAGCTTGG
>JBEVKO010000151.1:0-11268 GCA_040509705.1 Beijerinckiaceae bacterium | reverse complement strand
GTCTTCAAAAAGTAAAAGCCAAACACAACCAACCTCTCAAAAGCGCAGCTCAAAGGCGACGGCACTTTATGCAAGAACAAAAAAGAAAGTAAATGGCCGCTACGGCAATGAAATACCTTCCGTCGCCATAGCGCGCTGCACGGCCGGACGCTCGCGCATGCGCATGGCGTGCGCGGTCCAATTTGGAAAATCGCGCGGCATATCGTAGGCGAGAACCGGTCCGCGTCCCCAAGTCCAGAATGTAAAGAGATAGGGATCGGCCACGGAGTAGCGCGCGCCCGCCGCCCAAGGTCCGGCGCCGAGCTTTTCCTCCACGGCTTCATACACGGCGCGCGTCGTCTCCCTGCCCTTGGCGCTGACATTGGCGATCGCCTCCTCGCCGGTCGCGTAGCGCTCGGCGCGGCGGATGTGCGCGTAAGAGACGTGCACGCCGGATGAAATCCAGGCCAGCCATTCGGCGCAGCGCGCCTCATCGCGCGGATTGTCGGGCCACAGCTTCTTATCCGGCGCCAGCACCGAGATATAGCGCAGGATCGCCGGATTCTCGGTGACGAAGAAATCACCGTCCGCCAGCGCCGGCACGCGTCCCTTCGGATTGATCCTCAGATGCGCGTCCGATCTCTGCTCGGCCTTCGAGAAATCGAGACGCGTCGGCTCAAAGGCGAGCCCGCTTTCCTCCAGAGCGATGTGCGACGCGAGCGCGCAGGAGCCGGGCGAATAGAACAGCTTCAGGGTCATGGATCGTTGCTCTCGTATCAGCGCGCGTCCATCGGCTTTGCGCCGCGCCCGATGGCGGCGACGCCGGTGCGCGAGACCTCGGACAGGCCGACTTCCGTCATCAGGCGGACGAAGCGCTCGATCTCTTCGCTTGCGCCCGTCAGTTCGAAGATGAAGGAGTTGCGCGTGGCGTCGAGGGTGCGCGCTCCGAAGGCGCCGGCGAGGCGCAGCGCCTCGACGCGATCTTCCCCGGTTCCGGTCACCTTGACGAGCGCCAGCTCGCGCTCGATCGCGTCGCCCTGCGCCGTCAGATCGATGACGCCATGCACCGGGACCAGCCGCTCGAGCTGGTTCCTGATCTGCTCGATGACATGCTCGGTGCCGGCGGTGCAGATCGTGATGCGCGAGAGATGCTTTTCGTGCTCGGTCTCCGACACGGTCAGGCTTTCAATATTATACCCGCGGCCGGAAAACATGCCGGAAATGCGGGCCAGTACGCCGGGCTCGTTGTCGACGATCACGCACAAGGTGTGGCGGTTGATCTGCTGGCTGCCGGTCGGAGCCGGGTAGTGCGTGGACATTCTCGTTTTCCTTCAAACTCGCCTTCTTCGCGTCGCGCAGCTGCGTAGCGCTCACGGCCGCGCCGTCACATGCGGTCGATAGTCTTCAAGCACCGGCTCGTCGGCTTCATCCTCCAGAACGACCCAGGGCTCCTTCAGCGCCGCATCGCGCCATTGGCGAAAAGCGGGCAGGTCATAGATCGCATCGACATAGGATTGCGATATGGGATCGACGGCGATCGAATAGGTGTGGAAGCGCGTCGCGACCGGAGCGTACATGGCGTCCGCGGCGGTGAAGTCGCCAAAGAGATAGGGCTTGCCCGTCGCCTTGCCGAAGCGAGCGCGCGCGTCGTTCCAGATCTCCGTGATGCGCTTGACGTCGGCGGCGACTTTCGGGCCGCGGTCCTTTTCGGGATGGCGCTTGCCGAGATTGCAGGGACAGGCGCCGCGCAGAGCCGAAAAACCGGCATGCATTTCGCTGGCGATGGATCGCGCCAGCGCGCGGGCCGCCGGATCCTTCGGCCAGATCGCGAGATGGGGAAATTTCTCGGCTATGTGCTCCATGATCGCGATCGATTCCCACACATGCGCATCGCCATCCGCGAGCGCCGGCACCTTGCCCGCCGGATTGTAGGGCGCGACTTTGGCCTTCCATTGGGGATCGTCGAACGTCGGCCCGAAAGGGAACTGGATTTCTTCGAATGGAATTCCGTAATGCGTGAGCAGCAGCCATGGGCGCATGGACCATGACGAGTGCAGCTTGTTGGCGATGATCAGCTTCACGGCTGGCTCCCCGTTGGCGAAACGAGGCGCAAACTAGCTGCGGAAGCAAAGGCGATCATGCGCATTTTGGTGATTGCTTTCATGACGTTTGGCGATGGTTCAAAGTCGTTTGTCGGCCGGCCGTCATGGAGAGACCGCCCTGGGAGCTGTGAATGCCCGGTGCGCACGTTTTCGAAGGAGCCCGTCGAACGTGGCGAAGCTTTCAATCTGCGCCGAGCCGGCCAGATGGAGAGCGTCCGCAAAATCGAGGCCTTTCCGGAGACCAGTTATCGCTGTCTCAATCTTCGCAGAGTCGTCAAGCCTAACGCCTTCCGTTGCAACAAGGACGCTGAACGCATCTGCAATTCGCGTCGGGCCGTAGCCATAAGTCTTTCGAAGCACCCACTCGGTCTCCATAACGACGGTTGTCGTGACAAAAACCGGCGCACGCGCAAACAAGGCGCGGGCCTGCGACGCCTGACGTTCATCGTCTCGCAAAAGATAACGGATCAGAACGTTGGTATCGATTGAAACCGGAGTCATTTTTGCGACTTGCGCGCCCAGCGCTCCTGCATCGCCTCATCGATTCCGCGCTCCATGTCAGCCAACGACTTCGGCGGACCGTCATACTTCAGAACGCCATAAAGATCGTCGATGCTGTATTTCCTTTTTGAAGAAGCGGGACGCAGCAGCACGCCTTCGGGCCGTTCCTCGACCGTCAATTCCGTGCCGGCCGCCCACCTTTTCGACTGGCGGACGGCTTTGGGGATGATGACCTGCCCCTTGCTGGAAAGTCTCGTGGTCGTCATAGGAGCCGCCAGATGAGCCAAAACTCAAGGTAAGACACGGTAAGACGCGCGGCGTCGCGCGTCAAATCGGCCTCAGACCAATTCCTTCCCTTTGGCGTCGATCACCGTCTTCGTGTCGCCTTCGAAGTCGGGGAGGATCATTTCGTTGTGCGCCTTGCCCGACGGGATCATCGGGAAGCAGTTCTCCTCTTTCGACACGACGCAGTCGAAGATCACAGGACCCGGATAGTCGATCATCTCCCTGATGGCGTCATCGAGCTTGGCCGGATCATCGCACCGGATCCCCTTGGCGTGATAGGCCTCGGCGAGCTTCACGAAGTCCGGCAGCGCCGCCGAATAGCTTTCCGAATAGCGGCCGCCATGCAGAAGCTCCTGCCATTGGCGCACCATGCCCATGTATTCGTTGTTCAGGATGAAGATCTTGATAGGCAGGCGATACTGCGCAGCCGTCGACATTTCCTGCATGTTCATCAGGATGGATGCTTCGCCGGCGATGTCGATGACGAGCGCGTCGGGATGCGCAAGCTGCACGCCGACTGCGGCGGGTAGGCCATATCCCATGGTGCCGAGTCCGCCCGACGTCATCCAGCGGTTCGGCTCTTCGAAATGGAAGTGCTGGGCGGCCCACATCTGGTGCTGGCCGACTTCGGTCGTGACATACACGTCGCGGCCGCGGGTCAGCGCGTACAGCCGCTGAATGGCGTGCTGCGGCTTGATGACCTCAGCGGAATTCGTAAAGGAGAGGCTCTTGCGGGAGCGCCACAGATCAATCTGACGACGCCAGTCGTTGAGCGCGACTGTGTTGAGCTCCGGCTTCATCTCCTTCCAGACCGCGATCATGTCAGCGAGGACGGACGCGCAATCGCCGACGACGCCGATGTCGACCTTGACGTTCTTGTTGATCGAGGAGGGATCGATGTCGACATGGATCTTGCGCGAATGCGGCGAGAAGGAATCAAGACGGCCGGTGATGCGGTCATCGAAGCGCGCGCCGACATTGATCATGACGTCGCAGCCATGCATCGCGAGGTTCGCTTCGTAGGTGCCGTGCATCCCGAGCATGCCGAGCCAGTGCGGATCGGAGGCCGGGAATGCGCCGAGCCCCATCAGCGTCGAGGTCACGGGGAAGCCGGTGAGCTTGACCAGTTCACGCAGCAGGCGCGCGGCCTCAGGACCTGAATTGATCACCCCGCCGCCGGTATAGAACACCGGCTTCTTCGCCTTCGCCATCAGCGCCACCGCCTCGCGGATCCTGGCGATGTCGCCGCGCGTTTGCGGCCGATAGCTCTTGTGCTGGTTGTCGCGCGGGCGTTCATAGGCGCCGCGCGCGAACTGGACATCCTTCGGAATGTCGATGACGACCGGACCCGGCCGCCCATTCTTGGCCACATAAAACGCTTCGTGCAGAACCCGCGGCAAGTCCTCGATACGCTTCACGAGATAATTGTGCTTGGTGCAATGGCGCGTGATGCCGACCGTGTCGCATTCCTGAAACGCGTCAGAGCCGATGAGATGCGTCGGCACCTGGCCGGTGAGGCAAACGACGGGCACCGAATCCATCAACGCGTCGGTCAGTCCGGTCACCGCGTTCGTCGCGCCGGGCCCGGATGTGACGAGAACGACGCCGACCTTGCCGGAGGAGCGGGCGTAACCCTCCGCGGCATGGACCGCGCCCTGCTCGTGCCGGACAAGGACATGCTTGACATTGTCCTGCTGGAACATGGCGTCATAGATCGGCAGCACTGCGCCGCCCGGATATCCGAAGATCGTGTCGACGCCCTGGTCCTGCAGGGCCCGGATCACCATTTCGGCGCCCGTCATCGTCTCGTTCATCGTCCTCTCCTGTTCTTGTCGGAGGGCAGCCTTGCATCAGGGCAACAAAAAAGGCCCCGGAAGGGACCTTTGCATGCGCCGGCGCAGGGCTTCAGTCTGACGACTGCCCCTACCGGCGCTCCGCTACGAGAATGCTCCTAGCCATGTTGGTTCAATAGCGGAGAAGGCAAGTGACGGTCAAGCCGCGCAATGCGGGTCCCTTCGCAACAGCATTTCGCCTGCATGAAGAGTAACCTGACGGACAGTCAATCGAGCGCCCTGTCCTTCCTCACACCTGCTTATGCAGATCGTCACGCGGCGACGAAATTTTTCCAAGCAAATCCCTTGCGAACCACCGGGTGTGACGTTTCGGCACTAGTCCCCCGCATTCGAATCTGTAAGTTCACCCCATTGGGATTGGGCGATTACTCTGGGGTTATTGATGAAATTGATAGCGAAGCTTGCGATTTTGGCGGGCGCCGTCACTGTTGCAACCTCGGTTCAAGCCGCGGACCTCCCATCGAGAACGATGGCGCCCATTGCGCCGACGCCGGCGCCGGCCGTCTACAGCTGGACCGGTTTTTATATCGGCGCGCATGGCGGCTACAGCTGGTCCGAGACGAGCACCAATTTCATCGGCGCTCCGTTCTGGACTGGCACCTTGTCCGGCAATGGCGGAGCGTCGACGCGCCTCGCGGGCTTCACCGTCGGCGGACATGTCGGCTACAACTACCAGTTCGCGAGCAGCTGGGTTGCCGGCGTGGAAGGCGCGTGGCGCTATCAGGACCACAGCAAGACGATCGCCAGCCCGTTCTTCCCGACCTTGGACAGCTGGACGACGAAGGTCGACTCGATCGGATCGGTCACCGGACGCATCGGCTACGCGCTCAACAGGCTGCTCATCTATGCGCGCGGCGGCCTAGCCTGGGGCAACGTCCACAGCAAGGCGGAGTCCGCCGGCTTGGTCACCGTGAGCAACAGCAGCTACCGTATCGGCTGGACCATCGGCGGTGGCGCCGAGTATGCGCTGACCAACAACATCATCGCCGGCGTCGAATATGACTATACCGATCTTGGCAGGCATCGGATTACCCAAACCGACGGGTTCGGTTTCGTCGCGGACCGCAGAGTGCGGGTGCAGAATCATGCGCTCTTGGCGCGCGTGAGCTGGAAGTTCTGAGGGAATTCGCCTCGCGGGTTCAAACGCCCCGGCCCCTGTGGCCGGGGTTTTCATGTCCGGTGAGCCCTCCCGCGCTGGCGGCGCGCGGGCTATGATCGGACATGTCCGACGCCTCGACGCACGTGCGCACCAACATCCGCGCCGCATCCGGCCGCCTTCGCGTGCGCGCCCTTCTGCTCGGCGAAAGGCTCGACACGACGGGCCTCGAACGTTCGGACCTGATCGCCAGCGCCCCGCTCGCCTTCAAGGTCGGCGATCATGGATTCGCGGCGCTTTTCCGCTTTGGCGCCGCTGTCTTCGCCGGCCTCACGCCGGTCGAGGAAGATGGAATCCTCACCATGATCCGGCCGCGCGTCTCGCAACCGTTCGCCAAGCCTGAAGAAGAGACCGCGACGATCGAACTCGCGGGCGACCAGGACGACCATATCCCGCCGGGCGGACCCATTCACCTGCGCTCGCTGCTCGACGAGAAGCTTCTGGTGATCGCCGATGCGCTCGCCAAGAGCGTCGTACTCGCGCGCGATGAGCGTGAGGTCGCGTCCGTCTTCGACGTAATCGAGCCCTTGACGCGGCGCCTCGGCCGTCACGGACGATTGCCCGCGAACCGGCGCGATCTCCTGAAGCTGATCGGCGACTCGCTTCTCGTGCAGCATCGCATGTCGGGCCGCGTCGCCGTGGAGGAAAAGCCCGACGCGTTGTGGGACAGACCCGATCTTGAAAGGCTCTACGGCCGTCTCGAGGACGAGTACGAACTGAAGGAGCGGGCCGCGGCGCTGAACCGCAAGATCGACGTCATTCGCGAGACGGCGACCGTCTTCACCGACATGATCGACACGCGGCGCTCGCTGCGCCTCGAATGGGCGATCGTGCTGCTGATCGTGTTCGAGATCGTGATCACCATGTACCAGATGTTGTCAGGCCGCGCGGGACATTAGCCGGAGCGCAAGAGGCGTTACGGATGCAGTTCGGCAAGACGCCGCAACGTCGATGCGGCGACGTCGGCGGATGCGGCGGTCCAGCCCTCCATCTGATGCCTGAACCATGTCATCTGGCGTCTCGCATAGGCGCGGGTGTCCGCCTGTCCCTTAGCGATCGCCTCCTCAAGCGAAAGTGCGCCGTCGAGATGGGCGACGAGACCCGGCACGCCATGCGCGCGCATCACCGGCAGCGACCGATCCAATTGTCTCGATATCAGGGCGCGCACTTCATCGAGCGCGCCGCTCTTCATCATCGTGTCGAAGCGGCGATCAATCGCCTCGCGCAGGCGCGCGCGGTCCGGGACGAGAAAGAGCTTGGCGCATCGCCCCGGGTCGAGCAGCGCCGGCGCCCGCGCGCCATGAAAGTCCGAGAGCGGCCTTCCCGTCGCGGCATGCACTTCGAGCGCGCGCAGGATGCGCTGCGGATCGCTGGGGCGTAGGGTCGCCGCCGTCGCCGGATCGCGCAGCGCAAGCTCGGCGTGCAGATCGGCGGCCGGACGGCCGGCGGCTTCGGCGCGAACGGCGGCGCGAACCTCGGCCGGAACTGCGGGAATGTCGGACAACCCCTGCGTCAGCGCTTTGAAATAGAGGCCTGTGCCCCCGACGATGATGGGCAGCCGGCCCGCCTGACGCGCATCCGCGATAATCGGACCGACGGCGCTGAGCCAGCGGCCGGCTGAAAAATTCTCCGCGCCGTCGACGACGCCGTAGAGCCGGTGCGGGACGGCGGCTTCCTCTTCCGGCTTGGGCCGCGCCGTGAGAATGCGCAGATCGCGATAGACCTGCATGGAGTCGGCGTTGATCACGACGCCTTTCGCCTCGCGCGCCAGGGCGAGCGCCAGCGCCGACTTGCCGCTGGCGGTCGGACCTGCGATGAGCGCCGCGTCAACCCGCACGCAATCTCCCATGGCCTATGTCGCGACGCTGGTCGCCAATCCAGACCGCGCAACGCTTGATGGAGCGCTGCTGTCCCGCGTCGCGGATGCGCTTCCGCATGCGGGCGCGAGCGAATGGCTCAACATGGGCGTCGCGGCCGACATTCCGTTTACACGCGCGGACGCCGATCTGAAAACCGTGACGGAGCGCGCGCGCGCGGCGCTGTCCGGCGCGGCCGTCGACGTGATCGTCCAGGCGCAGGTTCACCGTCGCAAGCGGCTGTTCCTCGCCGACATGGATTCGACCATGATCGGGCAGGAATGCATCGACGAGCTCGCTGACTTCGTCGGTCTGAAGGAAAAGGTGTCGCAGATCACCGAGCGCGCCATGCGCGGTGAGATCGCCTTCGAGCCGGCGCTGCGCGAGCGAGTGGCTTTGCTCCGGGGCTTGCCATCGTCGATCGTCGAGAAAATCATAGCCGAGCGCATCACGCTGACGCCCGGCGGACGCGCTCTGGTGATGACGATGCGGGCGGACGGCGCCTACTGCTGCCTCGTCTCCGGCGGCTTCACCATGTTCACATCGCCGATCGGCGCGACGATCGGATTCAATGAGGATCGGTCCAACATACTCGACATCGAGGACGGCAAGCTTGCGGGCAGCGTCCGGGAACCCATCCTCGGCAAGCAGGCGAAGCGCGACGCGCTGCTCGAATTGCGCGGCAAGCTGTCGCTGACGTGGGAGCAGACGATGGCGGTCGGCGACGGGGCCAACGATCTGGCGATGCTGGAGGAAGCGGGTCTCGGCGTTGCGTTCCGGGCCAAGCCCGCTGTCGCCGCGGCGGCGCATGCGCGCATCGACCATTGCGATCTCAGCGCGCTGCTCTATGCGCAGGGATATCGGCGCGAGGAATTCCGCGCGTAAAAAAGGCGGCCAGCGGCCGCCTTTCCTTGGCAAGTGGAACTCGCCTAATTCAGGCTCAGCGCGACGAAGCGGGTCTCGCCCTGCGCATTGGCGACGACAACGACCGCGGACTTCTTGCCCTCTTTCTTCAAGGCTTCGACCCGGTTGACGATGTCCTCGGGCTTCGAGACGGCCTGATCGCCGAACTCGACGATCACGTCGCCGGCCTGGATGCGCTTGTCGGCCGCGCCCGAATTGGGATCGACGCGCATGACGACGACGCCCTTCAGCCCATCTTTCAGGCTGAAGCGGCGCTTCACGTCATCAGTGATGATCGACGTTTCGAGGCCAAGCACGCGCTTCACGTCCGGAACATTCGCCGGCGGACGATTGCCGTTGGCCGCAGCGGTGGTGGTTTCCTCGAGACGGGCGAGCTTCACGGTCTTGGTCATTTCCTCGCCCTTGCGGATGATGATGACCTCGACTTCCTTGCCCACCGTCGTGGATGCGACGATACGCGGCAGATCGCGCGAATCGCGGATTTCGCGGCCGTCGAAGCGGATGATCACGTCGCCGGATTCGATGCCGGCAGGCTTCGCCGGGCCCTTTTCGTCCACACCGGCGACAAGCGCGCCGCGCGGACGCCCGAGCTTCATCGCTTCGGCCAGCGCATCGTCAACCTGCTGGATGCGCACGCCCAGCCAGCCGCGACGGGTCTCTCCGAATTCCTTGAGTTGGTCGACGACCGCCACTGCGACTGAAGAAGGCACGGCGAAGCCAATGCCGATCGATCCGCCCGACGGCGACAGGATCGCCGTGTTGATGCCGATCACTTCGCCCTGCATGTTGAACAGCGGGCCGCCGGAATTGCCCTTGTTGATGGCGGCGTCGGTCTGGATGTAGTTGTCGTAGGGCCCGCTCTCGATGTTGCGGTTGCGCGCCGAGACGATGCCAGCGGACACAGAGCCGCCGAGGCCGAACGGATTGCCGATCGCGATCACCCAGTCGCCGACGCGCATCTTTTCTGAATCGCCGAACTTCACCGCCTTGAGCGGCTTCTCGGGCTTCACGCGCAGGACGGCGAGGTCGATCTTGGAGTCCTTGCCGAGTATTTCAGCTTTGAGGCGGGTGCCGTCATTGAAGATCACGGTCACGTCGTTAGCTTCGCCGATCACGTGGTTGTTGGTGATGACGATGCCTGCCGAATCGATGACGAAGCCGGAGCCGAGAGAGTTTCCGCGGCGCTGTTGCGGCGGTTGCGGACCGCCCTGGCCGCCCTGGCCGCCGGGGCCGCGCCGGAAGAACTCTTCAAAGAACTCTTCGAACGGCGTGCCGGGCGGGAGCTGCGGCATCGGAATATTGCGACGCTCGGCGGTGGTCGTCGAGGTCGCCGAGATGTTCACCACCGCATCGATGACCTGCTCCGACAGATCGGCGAGCGAGTCAGGTCCGCGCGCGAGAACGGACGGCGCAGCAATGGGCGAGAACGCCAGGGCCGCGGCGACCGCCGCGGCGGCGAGCGCCGGAGTTCGATCGCGGAACAGAAGGCTGAAAAGGGCGCCGGTCATGGAGCGTGGTTCCCCGAGTGGATTGTGCGTGATCATGGTCTCTCCCGGCCTCCGATGGAAGGCGCAAAAGCGGCGGAAACGCGGCGACTCAACCAAACCCGCGCCGCCGCGCGTTCAAAAGAGCGCGCGCGACGCCCAGACGAGCACGACCCCGACC
The DNA here is from genome assembly GCA_040509705.1 of Beijerinckiaceae bacterium. GTDB lineage: Bacteria > Pseudomonadota > Alphaproteobacteria > Rhizobiales > Beijerinckiaceae > Terrirubrum. The sequence goes on along the minus strand of JBEVKO010000151.1, from coordinate 947 downwards.
GCCGCGGAAATCAGCCCGACCACGCGCAGCCAGCTCTCCGGACGAAGCGCCGCTTCGGCCATAGAGCGGCGCATAAGGGCGGGAAGGGCGGCAAGAAGCAGCCCTTCGATTGCGAAAGCAAGTCCGATCGCCGCCCCAAAGTCCCGCATTCGCCGATGCCGTCAATTCCTTGGCGCCGGCGCGGCGCGCTTGCCGCTCGGATCGCTGAAATAGCGGAAGAAATCGGAATCGGGCGACAGCACCATCCTGGTGTCCCCGGCCTTGAGGCCCGTTTCGTAGGCCTGCATCGACCGGTAGAAGGAGAAGAAGTCCGGATCCTTGTTGAACGCCGCGGCGAATACAGAGTTGCGTTCGGCGTCGGCGGCGCCGCGAATCTCGTCCGACTTCTGGTTCGCCTCGCCGCGGATGCGCGCGACCTCGCGATCGGCTCGGGCGCGGATCGAGAGGCTTTGCTCCTGGCCCTGCGCGCGGATGTCAGCCGCTTCGCGCTGGCGCTCGGTCTGCATGCGCTGGAACACCGCTTTGGAGTTCTGCTCGGGCAGGTCGGCGCGGCGGATGCGCACATCGACGATCTCGATGCCGAATCCCTTGGCCTGGGCGTTCACCTCTTCCTTCATCTTCTTCATCAGCGCCGCGCGATCAGTGCGCACGACGCTGGCGAAAGTCGCGTCGCCGACGACGCCGCGCAGCGTTGAATCAACGATGCTGCGCAGGCGCTGCTCGGCGCCGAGCACGGTCTGCATGGTCTGGAAGAACAGCAGCGGATCGACGATGCGATAGCGCGTGAAGCTGTCGATCACGATCCGCTTCTGGTCGGACGCGATCACTTCCTGCGCCGGCCGGTCGAGCTCCAGGATCCGCTTGTCCATGGTGATGACCGTGTCGACAATCGGAACCCTGAAATAGAGCCCGGCCTCCGAAATGGCGCGCTGCGGCTGGCCGAAGCG
>JBEVKO010000150.1:0-5275 GCA_040509705.1 Beijerinckiaceae bacterium | reverse complement strand
GCGCCGCCGGACGAGCCGCCGCAGGTGACGGCGCTGTCCCATGGGTTCAGCGTGCGGCCATGAACGGGATTTTCCGTCACCGCGCGCATTGAGAATTCCGGCGTATTTGTGAGGCCGATCACGACGGCGCCGGCTTTGCGCAGGTTGGCGACGACGGGCGAATCGTCGGGCGCGATATTGTTGCGATAGGCGGGCACGCCGTTGACGTTGGCGCGGCCCTTGAAGTCGACATTCTCCTTCACCGTCACCGGCGCGCCATGCAGCAGGCCGAGACTGTCGCCCCGCGCGACGGCCGCGTCGGCTTCGTCGGCGACGCGCAGCGCTTCATCGCCAAGATCGACAACGACCGCGTTCACCGAAGGATTCTTCTCGCGCATGCGCTGGATGGCCGATGCCGCTGCCTCGCGCGCCGAGATTTTCCTTGACGCAACCGCGGCCACAAGATCGGTCGCAGACCAGCTCCAGAGTTCATCAACGGCCATTGCTTCGGTCTCCGTGATCGTCACTGCGCGTTGCTAAGAAGATCGGGCCTTCGCGCGCGCGTCAGCCGTTCGGATTCCTCGCGTCGCCAGCGCGCGATGCGCGCATGGTCGCCGGAGAGAAGCGCATCGGGAATGGCGCGGCCTTCCCATTCGCGCGGACGCGTATAGTGCGGATATTCGAGCAGGCCGTTCTCGAAGCTTTCCTCGGCGCCGGAAAGGTCCTTGCCCATGACGCCGGGCAGCAGCCGCACGCAGGCGTCGAGAAGAATCATTGCGCCGATCTCGCCGCCCGACAGAACATAGTCGCCGACCGAGACTTCTTCGAGCTTGCGCGCGTCGATGACGCGCTCATCGACGCCCTCGAACCTGCCGCAGACAATGATGGCGCCAGAGCCGGCGGAAAGATCGCGCACGCGCGCCTGCGTGAGCGGAACGCCGCGCGGCGACATGAGCAGGCGCGGACGCTTGTCATCCCGCTCGATGGCGGCGTCGATCGCCGCCGCGAGCACATCGCAGCGCATCACCATGCCGGGACCGCCGCCCGCCGGCGTATCGTCGACTGCGCGATGCCTGCCATGGCCGTGATCGCGAATATTGTGCGCTTCGAGCGACCACAGGCCGCGCGTGAGCGCATCGCCCGACAGCGATGCGCCGAGCGGCCCCGGAAACATTTCGGGATAGAGCGTGAGAATCGTTGCGCGGAATGTCACGGCTCGTCCCATCCCTGCGGCGGATCGATGATGATGAATCCGCCCTCGATATCGACGGTCGGAACGAATTCGTTCGCGAAGGGCAGCAGCGCGGTGTGCTTCCGGCCTTCCAGTTTGATCGCGATCAGATCGCCGGCGCCGTAGTTCTCGATCCCGGCGACGGTTCCGATCGTGCGGCCGCTCGCAACCTTCGCATCAAGTCCGACGAGATCGGACTGCATGAATTCGCCGTCGACGAGATCGCCCGCAATCGCATCACGCGGCGCATAGAGTTTGATGCGCGTCAGCGCTTCTGCGGCGGCGCGATCATTCACGCCCTCGATGCGCACAACGATCATGTCGCCCTGATGGGCGCGCGCCGATGAAATCTTGAAGATCCGCTCGCCGCGTTCGTCGGTGAGCGGCGCATACTCTGCGATGCTGAGCGGATCATCGGTGTAGGATTTGATCCGAATTTCGCCGCGCACGCCTTGAGCGCGGCCGAACTCGCCGAGAAGAATGCGTTTGTCTTTCACGCATCCGCCTCCGGAATAAGTTCATCGACCGCGCCATCCAGGGAAGCGTGAAAGGGCGATATCGCTTTCCCTCTCCAACTACTTTCCCCCGCAAGGGAGGAGAGGACGCTTCGCGCCTGTCGCGCCACCATGCGCCCACCGTCCCGTACCCCTCCCCCCTTGCGGGGGAGGGTGAGGGAGGGGAACATGACGCGAGCGCGCGAAACGACTACGCCGCGGGCGTTTCGGCCGCAGGCGCTTCCGCCTTCTTCGCTTTCGCGGCGGCGCGCTCCTGCGCCTTCTTGCCCGGCTGCGCCTTGTTCGGATTGTTGCGCGGCGGGCGCTTCATGAGGCCGGCCGCGTCGAGAAAGCGCAGCACGCGATCCGTCGGCTGCGCGCCCTTGGCGAGCCACGCCTTCGCTTTTTCCAGATCAAGGACGACGCGGTCCGGCGAATCCTTCGGCTTCATCGGATCGAAGCGACCGATGCGCTCGATGAAGCGGCCGTCGCGCGGCGAGTGGGAATCCGCAACGACGATCTGATAGTGCGGACGCTTCTTGGCGCCGCCGCGCGCGAGGCGAATTTTAACTGACATGATGGTCTCCGTTCTGTTGTCTGCTTCAGTTCAAGAAATGTTCAGTTCAATTCGCGCGGCGACGGATGCCGGTGCACGTCGACCTCCATCCCGCGCAAATTGAAAGTTCCGTCGCGGCGCGCGCCGAGTCGTTCGGCGACGCGCAGCGATGCGAAATTCTCCGGATCGATCAGGCTGATCGCCGTCGTCCAGCCGAGCGCGCGATAGGCATAGTCGCGTGAGGCGCGCGTGGCTTCCGTCGCATAGCCGCGGCCGCGGAATTCGCGGCGCAGCGTCCAGCCGATTTCAGGCTCGGGCCAGCCTTCGGGAAAATAGGGGCCGGACCAGCCGACGAAGGCGCCTGTGTCCTTTTCCTCGATGGCGAACATGCCGTAGCCGCGCAGCTTCCAGTGTCCGACCTGCATCGCCAGCGAGCGCCAGGCGTCATCGCGCGATTTGACGCCGCCGATATAGCGCGCGGTGTCTTCGTCCGCCCACAGCGCGGCGATCGCATCGAGGTCATCCTCGCGCCATTCGCGCAATCGCAGGCGTTCAGTCTCGATGACCGGGGTCATTTCTTCTTGCCCCCGAACGGATTGCCGAGGCCGGGCAATCCGCCGAGACCCGGAAGCTTCGCGCCGCCAAGACCGGGAAGGCCAGGAGAGCCCGCCGGCTTCTGACCGCCGAAAAGTCCTGGCGGCGGCGAGAGCGGAACCGTCGAGCCCGGCGCGCCCGGCGCGACGCCGAACTGCTTCTGCATCTGCTCGATCTGCTCAGGCGTCGGCTGAGGCATGCCGCCCCCGACGCCAAACATCTGGCCAAGCTTGTTCGCAAGTCCGCCGCGCCCCTGCTTGCCCATCATCTTCATCATGTCGGCCATGCCGCGATGCATCTTCAGGAGCCGGTTGACATGCTCGACCGTCGTGCCTGCGCCCGCGGCGATGCGTTTCTTGCGCGAGGCCTTGAGAATATCGGGATTGCGCCGCTCCGCCGGCGTCATCGAATCGATCACTGCGCGCTGGCGCTTGATCATCCTGTCGTCCATGCCGGCGGCGGCCATCTGATCCTTCATCTTGCCGACGCCCGGCATCATCGACATCACGCCGCCGAGGCCGCCGATCTTCTCCATCTGGCCGAGCTGGTCGCGCAGGTCCTGCAGATCGAACGCGCCCTTCTGCATGCGCTTGGCGATCGCTTCCGCCTTCTCGCGATCGATCGACTCCGCCGCCTTCTCGACCAGGCTGACGATGTCGCCCATGCCAAGGATGCGGTTGGCGATGCGGCCGGGATGGAAGTCTTCGAGCGCGTCGACCTTTTCGCCGACGCCCATCAGCTTGATCGGCTTTCCTGTGACCGCGCGCATGGAGAGCGCGGCGCCGCCGCGCCCGTCGCCATCGACTCTGGTCAGCACGATGCCGGTGACGCCGAGCGCGGAATCGAACGCGCGCGCCGTCGCGACCGCATCCTGTCCGGTGAGCGCATCGGCGACGAGCAGCACTTCATGTGGATTGGTAGCGGACTTCACCTGCGCCGCTTCCGCCATCAGTTCGTCATCGACAGTCGTGCGGCCGGCCGTGTCGAGCATCACGACATCGTAGCCGCCGAGCCGCGCCGCATTGAGCGCGCGCTGCGCGATCTGTACGGCGGACTGGCCGGCGACAATCGGCAGCACGTCGACGCCGACCTGTTTGCCGAGCACGCCGAGCTGCTCCATCGCCGCCGGGCGGCGCGTGTCGAGCGAAGCGATCAGCACCTTCTTCTTGTTGCGATCGGTGAGCCGCTTGGCGATCTTCGCCGTTGTTGTCGTCTTGCCCGAGCCCTGCAGCCCGACCATCAGGATCGGCACCGGCGGCACGGCTTCGAGATCGATCGCCTGCCCTTCGCCGCCGAGCGTCGCGATCAGCTCGTCCTGGACGATTTTGACGATCTGCTGTCCGGGCGTGACCGATCGGATCACCTCCTGCCCAACCGCGCGGCTGCGCACTCGGTCGATGAAGGAGCGCGCGACCTCGAGCGCGACGTCCGCCTCGAGCAGCGCCCGTCGCACCTCGCGCATCGCCTCGTTGACGTCGCCCTCGGTGAGGGCGCCGCGGCCGCGCAGGCGATCGAAGATCCCTGAAAGCTTGCCGGACAGGCCGTCGAACATTCGCTGGCTCCTGACGCCCGAGAGCGCCCAAACTACTTCGCCCCGGGGGCGCTCCCGCATCGCGCAAGCGGATGCGGGCGTTCCAAACAAATTTGCGCCCGGGGGCGCATCGCGCCGCCGGACGTTGACCTCCGGGCCCTCGGCCCGGTCGGTGGCTCCCGAACGGAGTCCGTGAGACGGCGCGTCTTATCCTCTTCGAACGGCAATCTGTCAAGAAAGAGAGCCGCGCTGGACCGCGCCGGAACGACGCTACGGCGTCGGCGACCTGAGCCGGGGAATGCCCTCTAAGGGTTCTGGGAGGCGCGTGGATCGAGATCGCGGTCTGCCCCGCTATCCCCCTACATCCCGGACAACTTTCCTATCTACGTCGATTTATGAGGCGTTGGAGCCCATATGCGCATCGGCTTTGCAATTTGGCCTCAACGCTCGGAAATTTGACGCGGATTGAGGCTGCCCCGAACACGCTTTCGCAGGCGCTATGCTGTATAGGACGTTATGGCTCGCCTCAATCGACGCCGCTTCCTCCGGTTCCTCGGCTTCGCTGGCCTGGCGGGCGCCGGCGGGCTTGGCTGGTCGTTCTGGCGTTCCAACGAGAACCCCTACTATGCCGGCCCGATCAGCGACCATTTCGACGGCCTGCGCTTCTACAACCCCGGCGGCCGGGGACCGTCGAGCCTCAAGAACTTCCTGCGCTGGCAGTTCGATGGCGGCCGCGAACCTTGGCCGGACAGCCGGCCTTCGATGGCGAGGGATGCGCCACCGGCGCGTGTCGATGGCGATGAGCTCCGGCTGAGCTTCGTCGGGCACGCCTCCAGCCTGATCCAGACGGCTGGGCTCAACATTCTCATCGATCCCGTGTGGTCGGACCG
>JBEVKO010000149.1:0-8741 GCA_040509705.1 Beijerinckiaceae bacterium | reverse complement strand
TCGCTCCGAATGTTGGCGATGTGCTCGATTTCCCCTTTGCCCGCCGCGAGCCCGCGCCTGCGCATCTGCGCGCCGCATGGGCGGCGCACGCGCTCGGCGTTCATCAGATCGGCAATGAACTTGTTATCGAGCTCAACGTCGATTCCGTCATCTCGACTCCCGCTCACAGCGAAGCGGCATGAAGTTCAAGGAGAAGCAGAGGCCATGAAACATTGTCTTGTTGTTGATGATTCCGCAGTTATTCGTAAGGTCGCGCGCCGTATTCTTGAGGGCATGGATTTTCTGATTGCCGAGGCGCAGGACGGACGCGAGGCGATCGAGTGCTGCAACGCGCTCATGCCGGATGCGATCCTGCTCGACTGGAACATGCCGCAGATGGACGGGTATGAGTTTCTCAAGGCTTTGCGCACCATGCGCGAAGGCAAGAAGCCGAAGGTTGTTTTCTGCACGACTGAGAACAACTTGGCGGCGATCGCCCGCGCCATGCATGCCGGAGCCGACGAATACATCATGAAGCCGTTCGACAAGGAAATCCTGACATCCAAGTTCCAACAGGTCGGGCTCGCCTGACGTCGCGCAGAATTCGGCGCTTCGCAGGAATGGCTGCTCTGCACCAAACCGCGATCGACGCGCCACGCGTGCGCGTCGTGATCGTCGACGATTCCGTCGCGGTGCGCGGCTTCATTGCGCGGTGGCTCAACGAATTTGAGGACATCGAGATCGTCGGCTCCGCCGCCGACGGGCGGGAGGCTGTGTCCCTCATCGCCGTGGTCAAACCCGATGTCGTCATTCTCGACATCGAGATGCCTCAACTGAACGGAATCGAGGCGCTGCCGCTCATTCGCCTCGGCGCCCCCAACTCCGCCGTGATAGTCTCCTCGAACCTGACCCGAAGCAACGCTGAACTCGCCATGCGCTGCCTCGAAAGCGGCGCAGCTGAAATCCTGCCGAAGCCGACTGCGGAAAACAATGTCGTCCCCTTGGAGGATTTCAAGCGCGAGCTCGTCGACAAGGTTCGCGCCCTCGGAGGTCGTCAGGTTCCACGCCGGCCGCGACGCGACCGCGCGTCCGCATACCCGGTCGTCTCCGCCGCGTCTTTGCCCGCATCCGGCTCTCCACGCGTCGTGCTTGTCGGCGCGTCGACCGGCGGGCCGACGGCCTGCATCGAATTCCTGACCGGGCTGAGACCGCTCGTGTCGACTGCGCCGGTCGTCATTGCGCAACATATGCCGCCCATCTTCACGCGCGTGTTCGCTGACCATCTCGCTGTCGCAACGGACATTCCCTGTTGCGAAGCGACGCATGGCGAGGCTCTGCGCGCGGGGCGCGTCTATGTCGCCCCCGGCGGGCGCCATCTGACTCTGGCTGGAAGCCCCGATCGCGCAAAGCTTGTGGTGGACGACAGGCCTCCGGTGCGATTCTCTCGCCCGTCGATCGATCTTCTGTTCGAATCCGGCCGCGATGTCTTCGGAGCAGACGCCGCGGCTGTGGTCTTAACCGGCATGGGCGCCGACGGGCTGGAAGGCGCGCGCGCGCTCGTCTCTGCCGGCGCACGCGTCTATGCGCAGAGCGAGGAGACGAGCGTGGTCTGGGGAATGCCGAGGGCGATTGCGCGCGCGGGGCTGGCCTCCGAAATCGGCGCGCCCGCCGAACTCGCCGCGAGCCTCGTCGCCTGCGGCAGAAGAAGCTGACGATGGCGCCAGAGGATCTCTCCTACTTTCAGGCGTTTCTCGCCGATCGCTCGGGCCTCAATCTGTGGCCCGAGAAGGCGTATCTGCTTGAGTCGCGACTGGCGCGCATTCTGCGCGACCGCGATCTGGTCAACCTTTCGGCGCTTGCCGCGAAGCTCCGCAACGGCGGCGATTCCTCACTCGAGCGCGACGTCATCGAAGCCATGATGACGCACGAAACGCTGTTCTTCAGGGATGCGAAGAGCTTCGAGCTGCTGCGTAGCATCGTCTTGCCAGAACTCGCCGCGGCGCGGCGAGCAGAACGCAGGCTGTCGATCTGGTGCGCCGCCTGCTCGACAGGGCAGGAGCCTTACTCGCTCGGGATGATGATCGATGAAATGAGTGATCTCTTCGCGGGATGGTCGATCCGCATTCTCGCCACCGATCTGTCGACGGCGATTGTCGACCGGGCGCGCGCCGGAGTGTTCACGCAGTTTGAAGTCCAGCGTGGCCTTCCGGTGCGGCTGTTGCTCAAGCATTTCTCGCAGGAGCCGGAGGGCTGGACCCTCGACGCCAGAATCCGGAGCATGGTTGAGTTTCGTCCATTCAACCTGCTGCGCGATGCGGCGCCTTTCGGCCGCTTCGATCTCATCCTCTGTCGCAATGTCATGATCTATTTCGACGCTTCAACGCGCACCGGGCTCTTTGCCCGCCTTCGCCGCCAGATTGCGCCGGATGGCGCCCTGATGCTCGGCGGAGCTGAAACAGTGCTCGGCATGACTGCGGATTTCGCGCCTGACCGGCGGACGCCGGGCTTCTATCGCCCGACGCCCGATGTCGCGCCGACCATGGCGGAAAATCTCGCGCAAATGCGCCTCAGGCTCGCGAGAGCCTGAGGCTCGTCGGTCGAGTTGGGTTCTGTCGATGCGTTACGGCGATCGTTATTCGCAGTAGCGTCGATCGCGGAAAATGAAGCAGCGCGAGCCGATCGGTCCGAACGCTACCGTGGATTCCGCTGTCTGCCGCCGGATACTGCGCTTCCGGAGCGTGGGAGCAACCGGCGCGACATTAACGCGCACCGTGAGATAGGGGCTCGCCGCCGTCGATTGTCCGCGCCCGGGCAGCGCCGACACGACGCACCTTCCGCTGCGCATCAGAGTGATCGTCAGACGTTCGGAGCAGCCGTCGCATAGCAACGCGCGGGGAACCTGACAGACGCGCGCATCCGCGATGCTGGGCGCAAGGATCGCTGCGCCAGTGATGAGGGCGGCTCGCAGGCCCTGTTCGAGTCGGTTTCTCATTGGCAGAACTGTCGTCCGTTGTAGGTGAAGCAACCGCTCCCGCCGCCGCTGCTACGCGGCTGCGCGGGCGTTGGTGCGGGACGCGCAACGCGCGCTTTGGGTTGAGCGGGCGCCTCGCGCCGTATGGACGGCCGTCGGGGCGCAGTCTCCTCCTCTTCCTTTGGCGGGCGGACGCCGACGCAGAGCAAGCCCTCCTTCTCATGCAGCAGCCGAACCGTCTCCTCGGTGACAGACTGAGAGCTGAATGTGGCGCCCATGCGTTTGCCCGCGTTCTCAAGAGCCGCTTTCGTGCCGTTATTCATACGCCCATGAACCTGCCCGGCATAGCACCCCAGGCGCCTGAGCTCTTCCTGGGCCGACTTGATGATCTCGGGCGTATCGGCCTTGGGTGCGGTCTCCAACGGCCGGGCGTCGTGCGTTGTCGGCGGAAGGGCCGCGACGACCGTATTAGGGGCCGCCGGGATAGCCGGCGTTCCTTCGGAAGGCAGCGGAGTCGCAAGCTCAGGGTCTAGCGGGCGGGTGCGTCGCTCGCGCTCTATCCTTTCCAGCTCCAGCCTGCGGCGTTCCGCCGTGAAACGGGCTGCCTCGTCCACCGCCTGCCCTGAGATCGGGACGGGGTTTGCGCTGGCGATTTCGGCCGGGCGGCTTTCCGTTGGCGTCGCCGCCGCCATCCGCCGGGCGTCCGCCTCGGCCTGACGTCGCCGCAGCTCTTCCTGCTCACGCACGAGACGCGCTCGCTCCTCGCGCTCGTCTTGTTCGCGCCGGCGCTGCTCCGCCGCGGCAAGGTCCGCCTGGCGACGGCGCTGCTCTTCCTGCTCGCGAACGAGACGCGCCCGATCCTCGCGTTCGGCCTGGTCGCGCGCGGCCTTTTCCTGTTCCTGGCGGCGACGCTCGGCAGCTGCGACTTCGGCCAGGCGTTTGCGCTCTTCCTCCAGCTCTCGGGCGATGCGCGCTCTGTCGATTCGCTCGCGCTCGGCCTTATCCAGTTCCTCGCGCTTGCGCAGTTCTTCGGTTTCGCGCGCAATCCGCGTCTGCTCTTCGCGTGCGGCGCGCTCGCGCTCGATCCGTTCCTGTTCGAGGCGACGCCGCTCCGCGGCGGCAAGTTCTTCCTGGCGTCTGCGCTCCTCTTCCTGCTGGCGGGCGATCCGCGCCTTGTCTTCCCGCTCGAGGCGTTCGCGCTCGATACGTTCCTGCTCCGCGCGACGGCGCTCGGCGGCGGCGATGTCGGCCTGCCGGTCGCTTTCCTCTCTGCTCCAGCGCGCCTCCAGCGCCTCCTGCCGCGCAGCGACCGCCTTGTCCCGCCGCGCCCGGCTCCATTCTCCCGTCAGCTGCCCCCGCCATGGGTCGGCCTGTGCTCCCCGCGGACGCGGCGTCTGCTCCTTCTGCGCCAGCATCGCCTTCACGACGCCGGTTAGAGGATGATCGCCGTAACGGTCGACCTAGCCGCGCATCTCGACAACCGCGGGATCTGCGCCAAGATTCCGGAACGCCGCGTTTGCAGAATCAGTGCGCGGGAAAGCTAACTCGGCTGGCAGCGAGCCCGCGATCTCGACGGTCTGTCGCCCGGCCCCGCGAAGCGCCACGAGTTGCTGGACCCGGCGCAAAACATGGCCGGCGCCAAGGCCGGGAATTTCAATCTGGGCCAATAGCGACTCCGTGAGCAACGCATTGCGCGTTGGCTCATCGCATTGCTCGCCGGTCGCCGCCGATGAAATCGCGACCAGCATATTCGGCCGTGGGACGACCTCGCCAAGCCCCGGAATGACGGCTCCATCGCGCCGGTGCAGCGCGCTGACGAGACGGCCGCTGCCGCAGCCCTCGATGATCAGGAAGCTCGCCCTGGCGCGAGCGAGCGCGTCAGTGAGCTGCTGCAGTTGCAGATTGTCCCATTCGAAGCTCGTGTCGTCCTTCAGCGTCGCGCTGACCGGCACGAGATAGCCGTCGCCGCGATAGCGAAGGGCGTGACCCGAATAAAAGACGAGCGCCGCTTCCGCGCCTCCGGCCTGACGCGCAAAGGCTGAGACGCTGTTTCGCATCGAATCGAGGTCGGCGTTGACCGCGAGCGCCACCTCAAACCCTAGGCGCTCGAGCGCTCCGGCCATGTCGCTCGCATCCTCGCCGGCGAACTTCAGGCCCGGGACATGAGGATAGTCGGAATTGCCGATCACCAGCGCCACGCGCCTCGCCGGCTGCGCATGCGCGGCGCAGGCCGCCATGAGCAGGCCGAGAAGGGCAAGAAAACCTCTCCGCACGGTGGATCCGCCTAGGGCTGGGCAGGCTGACGTTTAGCCTACTCGAACCTGGCGATGACAGGCAATTCGCCGGGGGAACGCGGTGCGCGCCCGCACATCGCCCGAAGGCGAGCGAGAGGATCGCGCAATTTTGAATTTCTGAAGCGGTTCGGACGCTTAGGCAGGCTAAGGCGTCAGGCGGTCAACCGCTCTTCGCCGTCGACTGGTTCACGCAGGACATAGCCCCGGCCCCACACCGTCTCGATGTAGTTTTTGCCTTCGGAGGCGTTGGCCAGCTTCTTGCGCAATTTGCAGATGAAGACGTCGATGATTTTGAGTTCGGGCTCGTCCATGCCGCCATAAAGATGATTGAGGAACATCTCCTTGGTGAGCGTCGTGCCCTTCCGGAGCGAGAGAAGTTCCAGCATCTGGTACTCTTTGCCGGTCAGATGGACGCGCTGGCCGCCGACTTCAACGGTTTTCTGATCGAGATTGACCAGGAGATCGCCGGTTGTGATGACCGACTGCGCGTGGCCCTTGGAGCGGCGCACGATGGCCTGGATGCGGGCCACCATCTCATCCTTGTGGAATGGCTTCGTCAGGTAGTCATCGGCTCCGAAGCCGAGGCCCTTCACCTTGTCCTCGATGCCGGCGAGGCCAGAAAGAATCAGGATCGGGGTTTTGACCTTGGCGACGCGAAGCGAGCGAAGCACTTCGTAGCCGGACATGTCCGGGAGGTTGAGGTCGAGAAGGATGATGTCGTAGTCGTAGAGCTTGCCGAGATCGACGCCTTCCTCCCCGAGATCCGTCGTATAGACGTTGAAATTCTCGGATTTGAGCATCAGTTCGATGCTCTGCGCCGTCGCGCTGTCGTCTTCGATGAGAAGGACACGCATGTAAGGTCCCCAACCTTAGAGCCGCGCAGGACGATCCTTGGAAGAGCAACCAGCCTTGCGACCGGGCCTTCGGGATGCACCCTCGGACACTTCTGAATTCCCGACTCGCAACGCTATGCCATGATGGTTAACAAAAGCTGATTCCCCCCGGCAAGCGCCCATCGCCGATAAATCGGCGAATCGGCTACCATGGCCGGGAACGAGGCTGGGCTGATGATCCATCCGGTTGCGTGCAAGTAAGATCCGTTGCCGACGCGTAAGCCCGTGGCGAACCTCGCGCGTCGGCGTCACGATCATTCTTAACACCGCAAGTAAACAAAAGGTTGATATGGCGCCCTGGTCGTCAACGGATTCGCAACGAAAGCTGGACGCGCTGTCCGCTGAGACCCGCGAGATCGCGGAATTCGAGACCCATGGCCGGGTCGCGACCGTGCGCGGCCTGCTGGTCGAGATTTCCGGTCCGATCCACGCCATGCGCGTCGGCGGCCGTATCGGCGTCGAAACAGTTCCCGGTCGTGAAATTCCCTGCGAGGTGATCGGCTTTTCAGGCGATCGAGCGCTCGCGATGCCATTCGGCCTCCTCGACGGCGTGCGGAAGGGCGCCCGCGCGATTGTGCGCGCGGCGTCGCCAGGGGTGCGTCCATCGCGCGCATGGCTCGGACGGGTCGTCAACGGTTTGGGCGAACCGCTCGACGGCGGGGGGCCCTTGCCGGTCGGGCCAACACTCTATCCGTTTCGGGCCGATCCCCCGCCGGCGCATTCACGCCAGCGGGTGGGAGAACCGATCGACCTCGGCGTCCGGGCGATGGATGCGTTCCTGACCTGCTGCCGCGGCCAGCGCATGGGCATTTTCGCCGGCTCGGGCGTTGGCAAGTCGGTCCTCCTGTCGATGCTGGCGCGCAACGCGACCGCAGACGTCTCGGTGATCGGCCTGGTCGGCGAGCGGGGACGCGAAGTCCAGGAATTTCTTGCGGAAGATCTCGGACCCGAGGGCCTTGCCCGCTCGGTGGTTGTCGTCGCCACGTCCGACGAGCCTGCGCTGGTGCGCCGCCAGGCGGCGTACCTCACGCTCGCGCTGGCGGAATATTTCCGCGACGAAGGTCTTGATGCGCTTTGCATGATGGACTCCGTCACCCGCTTCGCCATGGCCCAGCGCGACGTCGGTCTGGCGTCGGGCGAACCCCCGGCCCAGAAGGGCTACACGCCCACTGTCTTCTCAGAACTGCCGCGGCTGCTTGAGCGGGCCGGCCCCGGAACCGGCGGCGGCTCGATCACCGGCATGTTCACGGTGCTGGTCGAAGGCGACGATCATAACGAGCCTGTCGCCGATGCGGTGCGCGCCATCCTCGACGGACACATCGTCATGGAGCGCCAGATCGCCGAGCGCGGCCGCTATCCCGCGATCAACGTGTTGAAGTCGGTGTCGCGCACCATGCCCCGCTCGTCTGACCCGGCCTACTGGCCCGCCGTGCTGCGCGCCCGTCAGGTCATGGCGACCTACGCCGACATGGAGGAGTTGATCAGGCTCGGCGCATATCGGGCCGGCTCTTCGCCCGATGTCGACGAGGCCATCCGTCTGCATCCGGACCTCGAAGCTTTTCTCGGCCAGGCTAAGGACGAATCGACGCCGATGGCCGAGAGCTATGCGCGGCTGGCGGCGATCGTCGGCCTCTGATCCATTGATGCGCAATTTCGCCGGCGCGATGGAACCATCCGGCTTTTTAGGCCAAGCTCTCGGGCCGGCGCAAAGCCGGCGCCGACGGAACCAACGTCAGGAGGGCGTCATGCCGGAGAGCGTTTACAAGGTCATCGAACTGATCGGGACCAGCACCGTGTCGTGGGAAATGGCGGCCAAGGCCGCCGTGGAGCGCGCCGGGCAATCGCTTCGCGAACTCCGGGTCGCCGAGGTCGTCGAGCAGGATCTCGTCATCAACGATGGCAAGGTCGAAGCCTATCGCACCAAGGTGAAGGTGTCGTTCAAATTTGAGGACAAGGGCTGACGAAGAGAGTCGGTCGCATCACGCATCATCGTTGATTTCAAGCCAGTGGCCGTCAGGATCCTGGAGATAGATCTGGCGGGCCCCATCGGCCCGCCTTTGCGCCTGTCCGTCCGGCCCCGCGAATCCGCCAAAGGGGACGCGCCTTTCGACGAGTCGCGCGAGCGTCTCATCGAATTGCCTTGTTGCGACGGCGAAATGAGTCGAGGGCGGCCGTCTTTCGGGCCGCTCGGCAGCGCCCGAGATAAGATGCAGGCTCCTATGCGGGCCGAGCCCAAACCCTCTGATGTGCGGCCTGCCGGTTTTGTTCTCGATTTCCGGCAACCCGGGCACTTCATGGTAAAAGGCGACGCTCGGCTCAAGGTCCTTCACATGAAGTGAGACGTGGAAGCTGCAGGTTAAAACTCATCGCTGCCCCTCCTTCAACGGCCCCATCGCCGTCCGCCGTCGAAAGGTTAACGCATGCGGACCAATTCGCGGCAACCATTTCGCGGCGGCGAAGATGAAGGCAAACACACCTATCGTTAATCGTCGGCCAGAGCGACTATGGGATCGCCGGTCCCTCCACCGCTAAAGCTCCACCCGTTACGGTAACGAAAGTTCAACCCTCCTTGGTCACCATGCGCCGCGGTTCGCGTCCGGAGCA
>JBEVKO010000148.1:0-14937 GCA_040509705.1 Beijerinckiaceae bacterium | reverse complement strand
ATCGCGATCGCGCGCCAGAACATAGCGCCCGGCGAGGCGCGCCCTTTCGCCGTCCCTGGCGTCCGCTTCGCCGGTCATCGCCTGAAGCGTCTGCGACACGCTTTCCGCCCGCGTCGCTTCCCCGGGCTTGCCGCCAACGGCCTCCAGCGTCAGCTCGATCCAGCCTTCGGCGCGGAACTGGCCGTCGAGCTGCCGACGAAACGAACCAAGCGGCGCGCCGTCCTGAGCATAAAGGTGGATACGGCCGTCCCTGCCGAGCGCCCATTGTCCGACGCTGGCGAGCGCAGGGATGGCGCGGCGGCACGCCGGCGGAGCGCCGAGCACCATGCGTCCGTCGGCAACTTCGCGTGCATTGAGCTGGATCCGGCACTTGCGCGAGCCGTCGGGCGAACTCACGTCCCATCCGCCAGCGAGGTTTGCGACGGGTTCGGACGTCGGCGCCATCAATTGCTCCGTCGTCTGCGCCTGCGCCGCGCAACCGGACGCCATGGCGGCAGCGAGCGCGGCGCAGAATATGCGCTCGGCAATCATCCCTTATGCGGCCAAGGCGTTTCGGGAATGGGCGTCCGCGGTCCCTTGCCCGAGAACCAGTCGATCAGATTGTCGACGACGAGCTTGGCCATGGCGTTGCGCGTGTGAACTGAAGCCGACCCGACATGGGGAAACAGCACGACATTCTCCATGTCGATCAATTCCTGCGGAACGCGCGGCTCGTCCTCGAACACGTCGAGACCGGCCGTCAGAATCTTTTTCTGCTTCAGCGCCTCGATCAGCGCGCGCTCGTCAACAACTGACCCGCGTCCGACATTGATCAGGACGCCGCTGGGTCCGAGAGCCTCGAGCACCTCCTTGTTGACAATGTGCTTGGTGTCGGCGCCGCCGGGCGCGACGCAGACGAGAATGTCCACGTTCTTCGCGAGATCGATGAGCGTCGGATAATAGACGTAGGGAACGCCCGGCTGCTTCGTGCGTCCGTGATAGAAGACCTCGACGCCGAAGGATTCGAGACGACGCGCCACCGCCTTCCCGATGCGTCCGAGGCCGAGCACGCCGGCCGAGCGGCCGCGCAGGCTTGCGGTGAGCGGATAGTTGCCTTTGAGCCACTTTCCTGCGCGGAGATAGCGCTCGGCCTGCGGCAACTCGCGGACGGCGCAGAGGATGAGGCCGAGGCAGGTGTCGGCGACCTCTTCATCGAGCACGCCCGGCGTGTGCGTGACGATGAGGCCGCGCCTGGCGACGTCGTCGGTCTTGATGTGATCGTAGCCGACGCCGAAGCTGGAAATGATCTCGAGCTTCGGGAATTGCTTCAGGAAGGCGTCATCGACGGTCGTGTGACCGCCGAGCGCCAGTCCGCGAACCTTCGGCGCGATTTCGGCCAGCGCCGCCGCCTTGTCTTTCGCCTCCCACAGCTTGTGCAGCTTGAAGGCCTTGTCCACGCCCTCGACGATCAGCGGCATGGTCGGGGCGGTCATCAACACATCGACGTTCACGGACATCTCCTTGAGTTTCCCCACTTCTAGCCAAAGCGGCGGCCGATCCGAAGCATTTCTTTCGGGCAGGCGCCGCCCCCGGGACCTCGGCTTCGGCTTGCCATCCGAAATCACCCTGTTCTAACGTCCCCCACCCGGCGCCCGCCGGGATCAACGAGAACAATGGGGACGCGCCCGACACGCGTCCGAGGAGACGACAATGGCTTCTGTTGAAATCCGCGATGTGCGGAAATCATTTGGCTCGACCAACGTCATACACGGCGTCGACATCGATATCGGGGACGGAGAATTCGTGATCCTCGTCGGCCCCTCGGGCTGCGGGAAATCGACCCTGCTGCGCATGATCGCCGGGCTCGAGAACATCACCTCGGGCGACATCCGCATCGGCAATCGCGTCGTCAACGATGTCCCGCCCAAGGAGCGCGACATCGCGATGGTGTTCCAGAACTACGCGCTCTATCCGCACATGACGGTGAAGGACAACATGGCCTTCTCGCTGAAGCTGCGAAAGGCGCCGAAGGAGGAGATCGATTCCCGGGTCGGCAAGGCGGCCGACATTCTCGGCCTGAAGCCGCTGCTCGAGCGCTATCCGCGCCAGCTGTCGGGCGGCCAGCGCCAACGCGTCGCCATGGGCCGCGCGATCGTGCGCGATCCGCAGGTGTTCCTGTTCGACGAGCCTTTGTCGAACCTCGACGCCAAGCTGCGCGTCGCCATGCGCACCGAGATCAAGGCGCTGCATCAGCGCCTCAAGACGACGACCGTCTACGTGACGCACGACCAGATCGAAGCCATGACCATGGCCGACAAGATCGTCGTCATGCATGACGGGATCGTCGAGCAGATGGGCGCGCCGCTCGAACTCTACGACAGGCCTTCCAACCTGTTCGTCGCTGGCTTTATCGGTTCGCCGGCGATGAATTTCGTGAAGGGCAGGGCCCAGGGCGGCAAGTTCGTGGCGGATTCCGGCGTCACGCTGCCGCTCAACGGCCATGCGGTGACGGACGGCAAGGCGATCACTTATGGAATGCGGCCGGAACATCTGCGCATCGCTCCCGGCGGCGCGCCGGCCGAAGTCGTCGTCATCGAACCGATGGGTTCGGAAACCCAGGTCGTCGCTACTATGGGCGGGCAGGAGATCGTCTGCGTGCTGCGCGAACGCATCGACCTCAAGCCCGGGCAGAAGATCAACATCGAGCCCGACGCCCGGCAGGCGCATATTTTTGAAACCGAGACTGGCAAGCGCATCTAGCGCTCGCCTCAGATCGCGGCGGGAACGCGCGGCGCGGAGGCGCCTCGCGCAGGCTTGATGCGCGCGGCGATGCTTGGATGAAAGCGAGTACGGCATGAGCGAGACGATCGGATTCATCGGCGTCGGCCTGATGGGCCCTGGCATGGCGAAGAATATCGTCGAGAAAGGCTACAAGCTCACGATCCTCGGCCACCGCAACCGCGTTCCGGTCGAGGACCTAGTCGGCCGCGGCGCCTTCGAAGCGAAGACGGCGCGCGAGGTTGCGGCCAATTCGACCATCGTTTTTCTATGTGTGACAGGCGCTGCCGAAGTCGAAGCGAATGTCAGGGGTCCGGACGGTCTCGCATCCGGAGGCAAGCCTGGCCTCGTCATCGTCGACTGCTCGACGACCGATCCGACCTCGACGCTTTCGTTGCATGACGAGCTCAAGCCGAAAGGCGTCACCCTTATCGATGCGCCGCTCGGCGGCACGCCGGCGCAGGCGGAGGAGGGCAAGTTGTCGGCGATGGTCGGCGCCGATGCGGAAACGTTCTCGCGCGTGAAGCCCGTCATAGAAACATGGGCGCAGACCGTGCGCCTCATCGGGCCGGTGGGCGACGGCCACAAGATGAAGCTCCTCAACAATTTCGTCGCCATGGGTTACGGCGCGATCTACGCCGAAGCCCTGGCGCTGGCGCGCAAGAGCGGCATCAGCCCGCAAACCTTCGACAGCGTCCTGCGTGGCAGCCGCATGGACTGCGGCTTCTACCAGACGTTCTTCAAATATGTGCTGGAGGGCGATCGCAACGCCCACCAGTTCACGCTGAAGAACGCGCTGAAGGATGTGCGCTATGTCGAATCTCTCGCCAACAAGGCAGGCGTCGCCAATCCGGTCGGAAATGCAGTGAAGAACGTCTATGCGAGCGCCGTCAACGCCGGGCGCGACCAGGATTATGTGCCGATGCTGTCGGACGCCGTCGCCGCGGCAAACGGGCTTAAAGGCTAGTTCCCTTCGCTTCCGGCTCCGACAGATCGACGCCGCGCACGCGTTCGCGATAGAGCAGATAGAGGCCGGAGGCGATGACGATGCACGACCCGATCAGCGTGTAGCGGTCGGGCGCGTCGCCGAAGACGAGGAAGCCGAGGGCGATCATCCAGACGATCTGCGTGTACATGAAGGGCGAGAGGATCGATGCGGGCGCGCGCCGGTGCGCGAGGATGAGCAGCCAGTGTCCGAAGGAGCCGAACACGCCCATCATGACTGCGATCGCCCAGCCGTTCATGGTGAGTTGCCTGACGTCGATAAATGGAAGCAGCGGCGTCAGGATCACGACGCCGGCGAAGCCGGAATAGAACATCGTCGTCTGCGATGAATCGTGTGCCGCGAGCGAGCGCGTGACGATCTGGTAGAGCGCATAGGCGATGACGCCGCCCACCGCCCACCAGGCCGCGGCCGGAAGCCCGTCGAAGCCGGGGCGCGCGACCAGCAGCACGCCGAGAAATCCGACGGCGATCGCAATCAGACGTCGCGGGCCGATCCATTCGCCCAGCATCGGCCCCGCCAAGAGCGCGACGACGAAGGGCGTTGCGAAGTTGAGCGCCATCGCTTCCGCGAGCTGAAGCTCGCGCAATGCGAGGAAATTGAAGGCGGTCGACAGGAAAAGCAGAAGCGAGCGAAACGCCTGAAGGCCGGGCTTTTTCGTGCGGTGCAAGCCCGGCGTTGTGATCGGATTGAGCACGATCGTGACCAGCGCAAGCGCGAAGACGTAGCGGAGCCACACCGTCTGCAGCGGATCGATGGATTGGTTGAGCCATTTGGCGCAGGTATCGAGGCAGGCGAAACAGGCCAACGCGCCGCACATAAGCAAAATGGCGGTCAGGCGCGATCTGCCGCCGGCTTCGACTGTCGAATTCAAGCTGGGGTCCGTTTCAAGCGTTCCGTCACCCTAGCCGGAGAGGCGCCTGCCGTAAGCCGGAGCCAGGCATGGCTGGCATGCCCCGCGCCAGATCGGCTGCGTGGAATTGACGCATGCGCATGCGCGGGTGTATGACGCGCGCACGGGGCAATCTTTGCGGACGCCCCGTCAGGCACGCGCCCAAGTCCGCCCGACATGCTGGAGCATGATCGCATGGGCGCGCATTCTTCTCTTCCTGCAAGCGATTTTTCTGTTCCTGCAAGCAATGTGGCCGCGCGGCTCGGAACGCCCGACGCGCCTGTCATCATCGACGTCAGGCGTCGCGAACTCATTGAACAGTCGGGAAAACTTGTTCCTGCCGCGCAGACGCGGGACGCATACGAGGCGCCGCAATGGGCCGGCGCGCTCGATCGCGCGCGTGAGCATGCGCTGATCTGCGCGCACGGCCACGAACGCAGCCAGTATGCGACAGCGGCGCTGCGCGAATGCGGATTGCGGGCCTTCATGATCGAGGACGGCTATGATGGATGGGAGCGGGCTGGCTGCGCCCAGATTTCGCGCGTCGCCAACGGCGTGACGCTCGGCGATCAGCCGACCGTGTGGGTGACGCGCCGCAGGCCGAAGATCGATCGCATCGCGTGTCCGTGGCTGATCAGCCGCTTTCTCGACGCTCGGGCGCAATTCCTGTTCGTCGATCCCGACCACGTCCTGGCGACTTCGGAAGCGACGGGAGCCGTCGCCTACGATCTCCCGGGCGCGCCGTTCGAGCATGACGGGGCGCTCTGCTCGTTCGACACGATGTTGCGCGCTTTCGGATTGGGCGACGATGCAGCGCTTTCGGCGCTCGCCGAAATCGTACGCGGCGCCGACACGAACCGGCACGACCTTACCCCGCAGTCGGCAGGGCTGCTCGCGATCTCGCTGGGTCTGTCGGCGTCGTGCGGCGATGATGATCACGCCATGCTGAAGAAGGGTTTCGTCCTCTATGACGGCCTGTTCGCCTGGATTCGCCATGCGCGCGGCGAATCGCACAGCTGGCCGCGCCCGGCCACCAACTGAGGCGGGCGGCGATGAACGACTCTGTTTCGACGTCCGCCGACGATATCGCGCCGCCGGCCCCGCATCCGACCTTCGGCGAGGCCGCGCGGCTCTGGCTCAAGGTCGGCCTGCTCTCCTTCGGTGGCGCAACCGCGCAAATTGCGATGCTCCACCGCTTCGTCGTTGACGAACGGAAATGGCTCGACGAGCAGCGTTTCCTGCAGGCGCTCAACTTCTGCATGCTTCTTCCGGGACCGGAGGCGCAGCAACTCGCCACCTATATCGGCTGGATGCTTCACGGCGTGCGCGGCGGGTTTGTCGCCGGCGTCATGTTCGTGCTGCCCGGCGCGGCGGTGATGCTGGCGTTATGTTTTCTTTATGCGCTCGGTCAGGGCATTCCGGCGGTCGACGGCCTTTTCCTCGGGATCAAATGCGCCGTGCTGGCGATCATCGTCGAGGCCATGATTCGCATCGGCAGAAGAGCTCTCAAGGGCGCGCTGGGCTACGCGATCGCGATCGGCGCATTTCTCGCACTTCTCCTGCTGGAAGCGCCGTTCCCGCTCATCGTGCTCGGCGCGGCCTCAATCGCAGCCGCGCTCGGCCATGCGCGGCCGAATTTGCTCGGGCTGAAAATTGCGACTCGGGAGAGCAGCGGCGCCGGTTGGCGCGAGAAACTCGCGGTCAGCGCGCGTTTCGCCATTGTCGGCCTTGTGGCGTGGTTCCTCCCGGTTGTTGTCGCTGCGCTCTTTCTTGGACCGCAGCATATCCTCGTCGATCTCGGGCTCTTCTTCTCGAAGCTGGCGATGCTGACCTTCGGCGGCGCTTACGCGCTGCTGGCGTGGCTCGCGCAGGCGGCGGTCGAGCAAAAGGGATGGGTGACGGCGCCGGAGATGCTCGACGGGCTCGGTCTTGCGGAAACAACTCCGGGGCCTACCATTCTCGTCAATCAGTTCGTCGGCTTTCTCGCCGCCCTGCGCTCGCCTGCGCCCTTCTCACCCCTGCTTGCGGGAACGCTCGGTGCGCTGATGGTCGTGTGGACGACATTTGCACCGTCCTTCGTGTGGATCTTCGCCGGCGCGCCCTTCGTCGAGGATCTTCAGCGCAACCGACGGGTCACGGCGGCGCTCGCTGGCGTCACCGCCGCCGTCGTCGGCGTCGTCGCCTACCTTGCGCTCTGGTTTGCATTGAATGTGTTGTTCTCGGACGTGCGCGACGTCATGCTCGGACCATTCCGGCTGATCATGGTCGATCCGGGAAGCGGGCGGCTCCCGGCGATGGCGCTGTCAGCGGTTGCGTTTGCGCTGATGCTCGTCTGGCATCAGGGACTGGCGATAACGCTCGCCGTGTGCGCCGCGATGGGCGTCGCCCTGAAGTTAGCAGGCGTGGTCTGAATTCACGCCGCGTCGAGTTCGTCCTCGGCGTCATCGTCCACGCCGGCGAGATCGGACGATGGGGCGCGACCGCTCGCCTTGGCGAGATTTTTCGCGGCCTTGCGCAACAGCCGGCGCAACCGCTTGCGGTCCTTGCCGTCGAGGCCGCGCGACAGGTCATGCTCGATCTGATCGGCGAGCCCGGCGATCGCCGAGGCCCGCTCGCGGCCAGCTTCGGTCAACCCGACGCGGACGAGCCGTCCGTCCGTCTCGCTCACCTTGCGCTCGACAAGGCTCTGCAGGGAGAGCCGGGCGATGGTTTTGGAGACGGTGGGCGCCTTCACATTGAGGGCGTCCGCCAATTCGCCCATGGTCGGCGCTTCGTGGCTGGCGAGGAACTGGAGGGCCTGTTCCTGTCCGGGATAGAGGCCGAGATCCGCCAATAATTCGGCCATGCGGGCCCGGTGCATGCGTGCGGCGAGGGTCAACGCCGTCCCGATCCCCTTGTCCTGGTCGCGATTAGACGCCATCGCCGCCCCCTTCCGGGCTCCGCGGCCCGCCTATTTGAGCACCCCTTAGCCGGCGAATGTGACAGGGGCATGAAAGGCCGGCGTCCTGCACAGAAGAATGTAAGCCCGTTCAGAATCGTCCGATTTCCCGGCGCACCGTTGCGAGAAACCGGTCGCGGTCGGCGGGGGTCGCGCGGTTCATGTCGTAGAGCGCGAGATAACGCGACGGCGCGCCAGGCGAGATCAGCCGGCGCAGGACATTCAGAACCAGCTTCCGTGGCGGGTCCCCCAGCAGGAAGGCGCGCCAACGCGCCCCGCCATAGGTGGTGACCGCCGCGAGCTTGCGGATGTTGCGGAGATTGGGAACCACCTTGCCGTCCGCCATGCGGAACGACACGCCCGGAAGGAAGACCCGATCCAGGAACCCCTTCAGGATGGCGGGATAGCCGAAATTCCAGACGGGATAGATCAGCACCAGCGCCTCGGCGGCGAGCAGGCGCTCGACATGGCCGGCCACCGGGGCGCGATTGTTGACGAGATCATGATAGCCGATCCGCTCGGAGCGCGTGAGGATCGGATCGAATCCTTCCGAATAGAGATCGCAGACGTCGACCTGGTGTCCGGCTCTCTCGAGCGTTTCCACGGCGGCGCGGCGAAGCGCGGCGCTGTAACTTTCTTCGACCGGATGTGCGTAGAGAACCAGAACGCGCATAAGGTCAGCTTGCGACGCCGGCTTCGGCGAGACCGCGGAAGAGAAACGTCTTGCCCGATCTGAAATCGTAGGAGGGGTCCTCCCACGCAACCATCTTGCCCGGATTGAGCAGTCCTTTCGGATCAGCTTCGCGCTTGAATCCCAGCTGAATGTCGTCGGTCTGCTTCATGCCGCCTTCTTCGAGCGTGTAGCGGTGCGGATTGAAGATCGGGGCGCCCATTTCCTCATGAATGCGCATGATTTCTTCCAAACGCTCTTCCGTCGTGAAGCGGACGAGCGGCAGTCCGAAGGCGGTGACCTTGCCGTCGAAGCGCACGAATTCGAGATGGGCCGGAACTTCGTCTCCGAAATGGGCATGGACCTTGTCGACGAGTTGCTCGACGTTCGGAAACGGATAGAGGACCTGCAGATAGGTGATCGTCGGATCGACGCGCAGCGCTCTTAGCGTCGTATGGTTCCATGAAAGCTCGAAGGCCGGCGGCAATCCCTTCTTTTCGTCGTCGGTCAATTTGTCTGATCGCATCAGGAGGTCCGAGCCCTTGAAGCGGCGTGTGAAGGCCAGCATCGACTCAAGCGCGAAATCCGCCGCCATGACGATGGCGATATGCTTTTCGCGCGGCAGGAATTTCTTGTGGCGCAGGAAATAGTCGTGCGCCGCCGGCGCGGCGACGACGGCGAGCTCCTTGATCGCAAGGCCGTCCTGTTCGCCCAGCGCGTTCGCGTACGCAGTCGCGGCGCCGAGCGAATCGAATCCGACAATGACGTCGACCCATTCGTAGGCAGGGCCGAGCGGCATCTCGACTTCGGTGATGATGCCGTTGGTGCCGTAGGCGTGACTGATCTTGTGGAGATCGTCGCCCGTCAGTTCGAGCACGCGAGGGGACGCTTCCATGGTCACGGCTTTGACGCGGATGATGTTGCCGTAGTCGCGCAGGCCGCCCCATTTGATCGAGCCGACGCCGCCAGAACCGCCCGCGATGAAGCCGCCGACCGAGGCCGTATGGTAGGTCGAGGGATGAAGCCTGATTTCCTGCCGCGAATGAGCGCGCGTCGCATGGTCGATCTTCGACAGGATCGCGCCTGGCTCAGCGACATAGCGGCCGGCGGCGATCTCCTTCACCTTGTCGAAACCCGAGAGGTCGAGAACGATTCCGCCCGAGAGCGGCATCGCCTGACCATAATTGCCGGTGCCGGCGCCGCGCGGCGTGATCGGAATTCCTAACTCGAAGGCTGCGGCGAGCACGCGCACGACTTCCGCCTCGCTGACGGGCGAGACGACGATGTCGGCGATGACATGCTCGAGCTGGCGCTTGAGCGTCGGCGAATACCAGTAGAAATCGCGGCTCTTCTGCTTGACGAGCGCTGGATTGTCTTCGCACCGTATTCCCTCGATGCGTCGCTTCAGGCCGACGATGTCGTAGCGGTCTGTCATCATCATCCCGCAGCGCTGGCGGACAGCCCGTCGAGTTCGCGATAGTCGGGCGGAGCGGCGTCGAGCGCGCGCCCGTCGCGAATGACGACGCGGTCGCTCCACGGCCGTCCGAACAATTCGTTGAGATTGCGCGCCGCAACGAGCACGAGATCGGCGCTCGCGCCCTCCCGCAGCACGCCGCGTCCGGAAAAGCCGAGTTCTTCAGCCGGAACCGCGCCGACCATGCGCGGCGTCAGTCCATAGGGATGATCGAGATGCAGAATGCGCGTCGCCTCGCGCCAGACTTCGAGCACGTCGAGGTCGCCATAGGCGTAGAAGGGATCGCGCGTGTTGTCCGATGCGACCATGACGGACACGCCGGCGGCCGCGAGTTCATGCAAGGGTGCGACGCCGCGCCAACGCGGGGTGCGTCCTGCGCGGCGGTCCTGCAGATACATGTTGCACATGGGCAGCGACACGACAGCGATGCGGGCGGCCGCCAGCTTCTCGGCGATGCGCTTGCGATCGCCATCCTCCATGAGAGCGAGCGAACAGCAATGCCCACACAGGATGCGGCCTCTGAAATCGTGACGGAGCGCGGCGTCAGCGATCGGCTCGAGCGCGCGCGCGTCCGGCGAATCGCTTTCGTCGACATGGAAATCGAGGTCGAGCCCCTGCTCCTTCGCCGCGCGGAAGAAGATGTCGAGCGCTGCATCGATGCGGTCGGTCAGCGGATCGCCGCGATAGCACACGGCGCCGAGCACGCCGCCGTAGCGGACGACGTGATCGAGAATGTTCTGGAACTCGTCGGGAAAGTCGAGCGCGAGATCAAAGGGAAACAGCGCCGACGCCTGCAGGTCGATCCGGCCTTTCCACTCCGCGCGCATCTCGGAAAACAGCGGCCATGAAATCGCCGCCTGCTTGCCGAGCGAGTCGAGATGCGTGCGAATGGCGACGGTCCCGTGCGCGTAGGCGCAGCGCAGCCCGAATTCCATGCGAGCACGCACGTCGCTTGTCGACCATGACGTCTCGCGGTCGATCTTCACGTTGGTGATCGCGCCATAGAAGGTGCCGTCAGGGTTGGGCGTGCGCGGCCAGATATGTCCCTTGTCGAGGTGCGTGTGCGCATCCACAAAGCCGGGAAGCGCGAGCCCGCCGCGGAGATCGACGATGGCTGCGTCGGCGACGTCGGGTGACGATGCGCCCATGAAAGCGATGCGACCGTCATCGATCACGATGTCGCCGCGCATGATCTCGTCGTCGCCTGAGGGCTCCGCGGTTGCGGATAGCCAGGAGGCGTTGCGCAGCAGGAAGCGGCCGGAGCGCGGAATGTCAACGAAGCGGCGCATCAATTCTCCAGGGTGATGGCGCTCTCATGCCACTTGCGCAGCAGCAGATGCGACAGAAGCGAGAGCGTAACGAAAATGCAGATGCCTGCAAACGAGATGAGGATGACGGCGGCGAATTCGCGGGGGATGTTGAGGCGGTACTGGCTTTCCAGGATGCGGTAGGCGAGGCCCGATCCCTTGCCGCCGGTTCCTGCGGCGAACTCGCCGACGATCGCGCCGATCAGCGACAGCCCGCCGCCGATCTTCAATCCGGACAGGAAATAGGGCAGCGCGGCGCGTAATTTCAGCAGCCAGAGCGTCTGCCAGCCGGTCGCGCGATAGAGTTCGAACAGGCTGCGCAGATTATGATCGGCGGACAGGAGGCCGAGCGTCGTATTCGAAAGAATTGGGAAGAAGGCGACGATCCACGCGCAAAGCAGGACGGCGCTGCCGACCTCCATGTAGGTCAGCATCAGGGGGACGATGGCGATGAGCGGCGTCACCTGCAGGATGACCGCGTAGGGATAGAAGGTCAGTTCGATCCATTTCGAGCGGGTGAACAGGATGGCGATGAGGACCCCGCCGACAACCGCGAGAAACAGCGCAAGGAACGTGGTTTTCAGCGTGACGAGCAGCGCCGGCCAGAGGATCGGCCAGTCGGCGACGAGCGTCGTCGCGATCAGGCTCGGTCGCGGCACCATGTAATGCGGCGTCTCCCAGTACCAGCAGAGAAATTCCCACAGCCCGATCGTCGCGACGAGAACGCCGACCGGCAGCGCAATGCGCAAGATTCGCTCGGCGCGATTCTCCGGCAACGCGAGCGGCATCGGCTCCGTCGCTTCGATGGCGACGTCGCTGCTCACGCCGCCGCTCCGGAAGCGTGCTCGGCCATCGCCGCCGAGAGCGCTTCGGACGCGCGTCGGCACCAGGCGACATACTCGGTCGACGTGCGAAAGTGCTCGCTGCGCGGATAGGGCTCGTTGATCTCAAGTTCCCGCGCGACCCGTCCGGGACGCGCGGCCATGACCACGAGGCGATTGGAGAGATAGACGGATTCAAACACCGAGTGCGTGACGAAGACGACGGTGCAGTCGAGCGTCATCCACAGGTCGAGCAGATCGTTGTTCAGGCGAAAGCGGGTGATCTCGTCGAGCGCCGCAAAGGGTTCGTCCATCAACAGGAGTTTCGGCCGCGTGATGAGCGCGCGCGCGATGGAGACGCGCATCTTCATTCCGCCCGACAGCTCGCGCGGATAGGCGCCTGCGAAGGTCGACAGGCCGACGCGTTCGAGCATCGCCTCGATGCGCGGCCGCGCGTCGCGGCGGCTCTCGCCGCGCAGCCGAAGTGGCAGCCAAACATTGTCGGCGACCGTCGCCCACGGCATCAGCGTCGGCTCCTGAAACACGAAGCCGATGTCGCTTGAATGCTCCTTGGCGGCGGAGCCGGGCCAGTCGATGACGCCGCCGGTCGGTTCGGCGAGCCCCGCGATCAGGCGCAGCGCAGTCGACTTGCCGCAGCCCGAAGGGCCGAGAAGGCTGACGAATTCGCCGGCGCGGACATCGAGATTGAGGTCTTTCAGAGCCAGCGTGCCGTTGGAGAAAAGCTTGGACACGCCGCGCAGGGAGACGATCGTCTGGCCCGGCGAGAGGTAGTCGGCGCGCGTAGAGACGGACAAGCTGGAATCCAAGGGCTTAGCGGGAAGCGGCCTCTCCGCCCCCACCAAGCGGAATGCGACATTGGCGCCGGGCGCGTCAACCGCCCCGGCGCCGGGCGCCTGCGTCAGTTCTTGGGGCGCAGGTCGATTCCCACGCCCTTGTTGACGAAGCGGAGGTCGAACGCCTTTTTCCAGTCGAGGCCGGCCTTGATGACGCCCGCCTTCACCATCTTGTCGTAGAAGCCTTTGACGCGCTCCTCAGTCATCGCGCCGACGCCGAGCTTGATCGCATCGCCGGAGTCGACGATGCCGAGTTCCTTCATCTTGGCGATGGCGTAGGCGATCTTGTCGTCGCTCATGTCCGGATTATCTTTCTTGATGAGCTCGTTGGCGGCCTTGTTGTCGCCGTACAGATAGTTGTTCCAGCCGATGATCGTCGCCTCGACGAAGCGGCGCGCCACATCCGGCTTGTCGCGCAACACGGCCTGCGTCGTTTCGATCGTGGTCGAGTAGGGATCATAGCCATTGTCGGCGAGAAGGAAGACGACCGGCTTGAACTTCGCTTCCCTCTCGATGAGGTATGGCTCCGACGAAAGATAGCCCTGCATGGCGCTGCGCTTGTCGGCGAGGAAGGGCTGCGGGTTGAAAGTATACGGCCTCACCTGCTCGTCGGTGAACCCGAGCTCGGCCTTCATCCATTGATAGTAGGAGGCGACGCCATCCTTGGAGATGTAGAGGCTCGGGAGCTTCTTGAGATCTGTGAATTTCTCGATTCCCTGTCCGGGATGGGCGAGCAGGACCTGTGGATCCTTCTGGAAGATCGCAGCGATCGTCACGGTTGGAATGTTCTGCTCGATGGCGACGAGCGCCTGCAGCATGCCGCCCATGTAGAAATCGATGCGGCCGACTGTCATCAGCATGCGGTTATTCGCCTGCGGACCGCCGGGCGCGATGGTCACGTCGAGCCCGAACTTCTTGTACGTGCCGTCCATCACCGCCTGGTAGTAGCCGCCATGTTCGGCCTGCGCGACCCAATTGGTTCCAAACGTGACCTTGTCCTGCGCCAGCGCAGGCGCGGCGAGCGCCGAGAATGCAAGCCCGGCTGCGAGCTTCAGGAATGTCGAGCGATTGATCATGTTGTCAAATCTCCCTTTGGCGGCGCCGCCTGGCGCCCCGTCGCAATGAACCCTCAAGAAAAGATCACAGCCGCTTTGGCTGCTTGGCAAGTGCGAAGACCGACGGCCGGTCCGCCGCGCCTCTTGCCCTGTCCGCGAACGACGATCAAGGGGAAGGCGCAGGCCGCGATTCGGCGCGGCTGGCTAATCGGGAGGCTGGCTGACCATGAATCGGGCACTGACGCCCCCGGAGCTTCGTCCCCCCTTCGCAAATTACAGCCATGGGGTGGAGGTCCCGCCGCAATCGCGGCTGATTTTCGCATCGGGCCAACTCGGGATCGGTCCCGACGACAAGGTTCCGGAGGATGCAGGGGCTCAGGCCGACCTGTGCTTCGCCAACATCCGATCAATTCTCGCCGCGGCGGGAATGGCGATGGGCGACATCGTGCGAATCAACGCCTTCGTCACGGACCGCGCGCATATGGCGGGCTATATGGCCTCGCGCGACAGGCATGTCGGTCGCCCGCCGCCGGCGTCCACGCTGGTCATCGTCTCGGGCTTCACGCGGCCGGAATTCAAGGTCGAAGTCGAGGTGGTCGCCGCCCGGGCTGATTGATCGCCTTCTCAAAACGCAGCGCGGCGGGCGCCGTCGTCATAATCGTCGCCGATCCGCGCGAACTCGCGATAGCCGGCCTTTCGATAGAGTGCGATCGCGGCGTGATTGTCGTCGCGCGCCTCGAGCCTCATGGCGATGCAGCCGCGCGCCTTTGCGCGCGCCTCGCACGCCGCGAGGAGCCGGCCGCCGAGCCCGCGTCCCGCTACGCTCTTGAGAACCGCCAGTGAGGTCAGGCGGGCGATGCGCGCGCCGCTCTGAAAGCCGACGATCGCGTCGCCGACGATGTCGCCTTGGATCGACAGAACGACAACATCCTGGGTCTTGCTCGCGATCGCGCGTCCAATGGCGCGACGGGTGAGCTGGTTCATAGAGAAGGACGCCTGCTCAATGGCGACGAGCGCTTCGATGTCGGTCAGCCTGGCCGCACGAACGCCGGCCCTTGTCACGCCGCGCGCACGGAGGTGAGAAAGCCCCCGACTTCGCCATTGAGGCTGGAGGCGCCTGTATCGATGGCTTCGGCCACGGTCTGAATGAGCTTCGCCGAACCCGC
>JBEVKO010000147.1:0-4270 GCA_040509705.1 Beijerinckiaceae bacterium | reverse complement strand
CGACGACGACCGCGCAGGCGGCGCTGCCGCAGGCTTTCGTCAATCCCGCGCCGCGCTCCCAGACGCGGAGGATGATGTGATCGCGCGCGACGACATGCGCCAGGGAAATATTCGCACGCTCGGGAAAGATCGGGTGCTGCTCAAGCAGCGAGCCGATGCGCGCCAGATCATACTCCGCGACATCCTTGACCCAGAAGATGGCGTGCGGATTACCCATGTTGACCACCGACGGCGTGTGCAGGATCGGGGCGTCGATCGGGCCGATCTGAAGCTCTATGCCGGTCGTGTCATGAAACGGCTCGCGCAGCGGAATCTCGTCCCACCGCAGACGCGGTGCGCCCATGTCGACGGTGAATCGCCGCTCGCCGGCGCGAGTCGTCGGCAATAGGCCGGCCTTCGTCTCGAGCAGCAGATCGCCGGTTCCGGCGCGTCCCATTTCGCGGTCTTCGGTTAGCGCCCAGGCGACGCAGCGCGTACCGTTGCCGCATGCGCCGGAGTCGGATCCGTCGGTGTTGTAGATGCGCATGAATGCATCCGTTCCCGGCGTCCGCGCATCATGCAGAACCATGAGCTGGTCAAATCGCGTGCGCGGATCGCGGGCGATCGCAGCCGCCTCCGCCGCCCCGACGATTGTCGACGCGCCGCGCAGGTCGAGCACGGTGATCTCGTTGCCGAGGCCGTTCATCTTAAGGAAGCGGCGGTTGTCCAGTGCGCTCATGGGTAGAGTTCGTCAGGTTTTCGACCAGCGCATATAGGCGAGCGCGCGGGTCTGCGCGAGTCTGCAGGGATGTTTGTCTTCCGTCATCGAATGACCATAAGATCGCGTCAGACGGGCGATCGGGCGACGCCAACAGGAATGGTTCTCCATGCCGGGTTTTCGCATTCAGCTGCCTCTCGCCGGCCTATGCGCGCTTCTTCTGACGGCGCAGGCGCCCGTCCAGGCTCCGGGCGGCGTCGCGCCTCCCGCCCCTGTCGATTCGCGGCCTCCGCCAGCGCAGGCTCAGCCGCCGGCCACCGCTGCGCCCCAGCAGGCGCAGCCGACGCCCACTCCACAGGCGGCGCCATCGGGGCCTGAAACCGCGACCCTTGCTCCGGGCTTCACCGATCCCACCGGGGCGGATGAAGTCATGCTGGCGCCGAAACCGGCGGCGAGCCTGCGCGGCCAGGCGAAATGGGACGACAGCATCGTCAAGATCCAGGCGGCGCTGGCGACCATCCGCAGCGAGCTTGCCAAGGCCGGCATCAAGGCCGCCGGCCGCCCACTCACGGTGTTCCTTTCGTCCGACGACGAGAAATTCAGTTACGAGGCGATGGTGCCGGTCGATCCCTCGACCGACATGAGCAAGCAGCTCGGGTCCGACGTGAAGCTGACGCAGACGCCGGCAGGGAAGGCGGTGCGCTTCGGACACAAGGGCCCTTACGACAACATCGATGAGACCTACGAAGTGCTGACGGCTTATCTCGACGCCAAGGGCATCGAGGCGAAGGACGCGTTCATCGAGGAATATCTGACCGAGACTCTTCCTCCGGCGGACGCCAACACCGAGCTGCATATTTACGTCCAGCCGAAGTAGCTGCGATCTATTCTTCCCATCATCCGGCCGCTGCGCGGCCACCTCCTCCCCGCATAGCGGGGAGAGGGCGAGCGCGGCGCGACCGAGAAATGTTTCGATAAGATTCAATGGCGCCGAACGCCTTCTCCCCTCCGGGGAGAAGGCGGCCGCGCAGCGGCCGGATGAGGGGCAAACTCTCGCGACCTGAAACTTCCCCGCGCTCACGGCGTTGATCAAAACGCAGGCCGGCCGCACCGGCGCTGACGATATCCCGCATCTCAAGAGGAGCGCTCGACCATGGGCATTTTCTCCAAGGACATCCAATCTTTCGATGACCTTTTCGTGCATACGCTGCAGGACATCTACTACGCCGAGAACCAGGTCGCGAAGGCGTTGCCGAAGATGATCGAGAAGACGACGGACGCACAACTCAAGAAGGGTTTTGAGACGCATCTCGCGGAGACGCAGAATCACATCAAGCGCCTTGATCAGGTGTTCAAGATGCATGGCAAGGAGCCGAAGGCGGTTTCGTGCCCCGCGATCGACGGGATCATCAAGGAGGCGAACGACGTCGCCGCCGAGATCGAGGACAAGGAAGTGCTGAACGCGGCGCTTCTCGCGTCGGCGCAGGTCGTGGAGCACTATGAAATCACACGCTACGGCACGCTTGTCGCATGGGCGAAGCAGCTGGGGCGCGAGGATTGCGCCAAGCTGCTCCAGCAGAATCTCGACGAAGAGAAAGCGACCGACAAGAAGCTGACGATGATGGCGGAAAGCAAGGTGAACCGCCTCGCGGCGTAAGGCCAAGCGCTTGTTTGTGACCTGCGTCTCCGCTTACGCGGCTGAGACGCGCGCCACTCCGTTTTCCGGCGCGGTCCAGAACAGGTCGCCGCGCCGGAGCATGTAGTTGACGTGTGCGAACACTTCGCTGAAGGCGAAGCTCAACTGATGCGGATCAAGCGCGCGCGTGAAGACGAACGGCACGAGTTCGGCGACCGAACGCGGCGCCGCGCCCGCAGCCTTTGCGATCATGTCGCATCGCTCTTCATGATGGGCGATGAGTTCATCGCAGCGTTCGTGCAAGCCCACGAACGGCAGGCGATGGCCCGGCAGCACGAGGACGTCTGACGGAAGATCTGACTTAAGCGCCCGCAACGAGCGAACGAAGAGGCCGAGGGGATCGCCATCGGGATCAACCGCCCACACGCTGACGTTCGGCGTGATCTTTTCAATCACCTGATCGGCGGCGATCAGGATTTTTTCTGCGGCGCTGTAGAGCATGAGCTGTTCCGGCGCATGCCCGTCTCCCGTCAGAACGTCAAAGGCTCGGCTTCCGATGGAGAGCCTGTCGCCGGCGACGAGGCGCAGAAAGATCGGAGGCAGTCCCGTCACCATCCGAAGATATGCGTGACCCTGCGTCGCAACGCGCGCCGTGGTTTCAGGATCCAGTCCGTGGCGCAAATAAAAGTCGCGGTACACCTTCGCGTCGAGCGCGCCGGGACTGAGCGAGATGTTGAGGCAGCCGAGATAGGAGGTCTGGCTGGTCAGCAAGGGAAGCCCGAACTCTTCGCAGAGCCAGCCGGCCAATCCGATGTGATCAGGATGAAAATGCGTGACGATGAGACGGGTGAGGCGCTTTCCCCTGAGAGGTCCCGCGAGTAGAGCGCGCCATGCAGCGCGCGTCGGCTCATCGCCAATGCCGGCGTCGATCGCAGCGTAACCGTCGCCGTCCTCGATCAGATAGATGTTAACATGGTCGAGGCGAAACGGCAGCGCAAAGCGAGCCCACAGCAGACCGGGCGCAACGTCGATGACTTGGCCGGCGCCGGGCGGCGTCGCGAAGGGAAATGAAAGATTGGCCGGTTTGAGCTGCAGCAAGGTCATGTTCGCTGGGAGGACCGCTCCTCAGTATTCGCGGACGGTTGCAGGGTAAAGGCGCAAGCCTTGCGTCAGAAGCATTGGGCCGCTTCAACGTCGCATCATGACCGGGCTGTCGCAGCGACCCCGTCGGGCGAGGCGTCGCGCGGGACGGTCCAATGCTCGCCGGGCTGCAGGGTGCGGAATCTTTCCGAGGGGACCCCATGCGCGGCGAGGGCCACCTTCAGCGCCTCGATCGGACGCTCCACGCCCTCGTTCGTCAGCCGGAACGTCCCCCAATGATGTCCCAGCGCGTAGCTCGCGCCGCAGTCGATCGAGGCGCGCGCGGCCTCGTCCGGATTCTGGTGCTGCGCCTTCATGAACCAGCGCGGCTCATATGAGCCTATCGGCAACAGAGCGAGCCGAAAGCCGCCATGCTTCGCCTTGGCGTCCCGATAGTAGACGCCGTCATGATATCCTGAATCGCCGACCGCGTAGATCTTTCCGCCCGGCGTCTCGATGACGAAGGCGCTCCAGAGGGCCATGCGGCGATCGAACATGCCGCGCGCCGACCAGTGATGCGCCGGCTCGAGATGGATGACGACGCCTTTGCCGAGATCGATGCGCGCGCCCCAGTCATGCGCCTCCGCCCAGATCGCGGGATTGTGCGACCAGATCACCTTGTCGTTGCCGAGCGGCGTAATGACGCGCGGCTGGTCGCGCTCATGCAGGCGGGTCAGCGTCGCTGTATCGAGATGGTCGTAGTGGTTGTGCGTCACCAGCGCGACGTCGATCTTTGGCAGATCCTCGAACAGGACGCCCGGCGCATTGATGCGTTTTGGACCGGCGAAGGAAACGGG
>JBEVKO010000146.1:0-12117 GCA_040509705.1 Beijerinckiaceae bacterium | reverse complement strand
GAGGCCGAAGGTGAAGCGTGGCGTGCCGGCCGGATTTTCAATCCCGATGCAAGCGACGAGCAGACCGAGCAGCATCGCGACGATCGCCTTCACCGGCGACGAGCGCGCCACCAGTGTGGCGCACATGAGGCCGAGAAAGGCCAGCCAGAAATACTCGAACGTCGAGAAGTTGAAGGCGAGTTCGGCGAGCGCCGGCGCGAGCACGATCAGCGACAGCGTGCCCGCGATGCCGCCGAGCGCCGAGAACCACAGGCAGATGCCGAGCGCGAGCTCCGGCTGCCCGTTGCGCGTCATCGCATAGGCTTCATCGGTATAGGCGGCCGATGCGGGTGTTCCCGGGATGCGCAACAGGCATCCCGGAATGTCGCCCGAGAAGATCGCCATCGCCGAAGCCGTGATGATGGTCGCGACCGCCGCGATCGGCGAGAGATAGAAGGTCACCGGCACAAGCAGCGCCGTCGCCATGGTGGCCGAGAGGCCGGGCAGCGATCCGATGACGAGCCCATACACCGCGGACGCGAAGATCGCGATCAGCACGTCCGGCGCCAGCACCAGGCGCCACGCTTCAAGAAAGGTCGCCATCACGTCACCATGGCGGCGAAAGAAGACCCGGCGGCAGCGGCACGCGCAGGAGCTTGTAGAAGATGAGATGTATGACGAGCGGCGCGATGACCCCAAGGCCGGCCGCAAGTTTGGTCGAGGCGCCGAACGCCTTCGCCGCCGTCCCCGCCATTATTGCGGCGGTGATGAGAAAGCCGAGGCGTTCAGACGCAAGAACGTAGAACAAGAGCAGCGCCGGCGGCAGGATCGCCAGCCAGGCCGGTCGCTCCGCTTCGGCGGGCGGCGGAGCATGATCGGCGCTCGCCGCAAGATCGGCTTCCGCTTCCAGTTCGAACTGCCGCCCGATTCCGGCGGCGATGAGCAGGCCGCAGAGTGCGACGCCGCAGCCGACAACGATCGGAAAGACGCTGGGTCCGATCTGCTGGCCCGGCATCGGCGGCAGGCGCGAGCCGCCATAGGCCGCCAGCGCGCCGATGGCGGCGATGGTCAGGCCCGTCACGCGGTCGGAAAGAAGCATCTCGATTTCATTCGCGAGCGTCGATCAACACATTGTCAACCCGGAAGCCGCATATGCGGCTGTCCGGGACCCGCCTCGCAGTAGCCAAATGGGTTCCGGGCTCGCGCTTCGCGCGCCCCGGAATGACAGCGGATGAATGGATGTCGTCACGCCTTGGCGAGACCGGCGCCCTTCATCGCAGAACCCATGGCTTTGTCGCCGGCGTCCATGAAGGACGCGAAACCGGCAGCGTCGGCCCATTTCAGACCGAAGCCGCGCGAGTTCATGAAATCCTTGTACTCCTTCGAGTCGAAGATCTTCTTCATCGTCGCCGTCAGCTTCGTCGAGATATCCGCCGGCAGATTCTTCGGGCCCGCGAAACCGCGCCACGCGCCGACGGAGTAATCAACGCCGATCGCTTCCTTGAGGGTCGGCACATCCGGGAACTGCGGATTGCGCTCGGTCGCCATGATGGCGAGCGAGCGCGCCTTGCCCGCCTCGATCATCGCGCGCCCTTCCGGCACCGAGCAGGTGACGAGATCAAGCCCGCCGGCGGCAAGGTCCTGCATGGCTGGCGCAGCGCCGTTCGACGGCACCCAGGCGACATGGTCGGCCTTCAGCCCCATCGCCTGCAGCCAGCCGACGAGAGCGAGATGCCAAATGCCGCCTTGCCCGGTGCCAGAGGCTTTGAACTTGCCGGCCGGCGACGCCTTTATCGCATCGGCGAGCTCCTTGACCGTTTTGTAAGGCGACGACGCGTTGACCTGCACGCCGGGCGGATCCTCGTTCATGAGCGCGAGCGGCGTGTAGCTGGTCGGATTGAGCTCAGTCAGGCCCTGCCAGTGCATCATCGAAATTTCTACGGTGATGATGCCGATCGTGTAGCCATCCGGAGCGGCAGTCGCGATGGCGCTGTGGCCGACGACGCCCGAGCCGCCTGTTCGGTTGACGACGTTGAAGGGTTGGCCGGTTTCTTTTTCGAGGAGAGCTGCGACGATGCGCGCGGTTGCGTCGGTTCCGCCGCCTGCGCCCCATGGACAAACCAGCGTCACCGGTCGACTCGGGTAGGCGCCTTGGGCAAGGGCCGATTGGGAGAGGCCGGCGCCTACGCCCGCTGCGGCGCCCGCGGCGATCAGGCCGCGGCGTGTCATTCTCGTCATGATGGTCTCCTCCGGTCGCGGGCGCGGTCGTTGACCGCCGCGCTACTCAATGCCGCACGCTATCGCAGCGGCGCTGCGGATTGCAACCGAACGAAGCCGCTTCGGCGCGTTCTTCGGTCAGTCCACCGGAGGAACACGCAGATGGTGGTCTGTAACGCGCTGGACCGCAGCGCCGAGCGCCAGCAGCTTCCCCTCTTCGAATGGGCGACCGCCGAGTTGCAGGCCGACCGGCAGGCCGTCATCGGAGAAGCCCGAGGGGACGGTCATCGCCGGCAAGCCGAGGAAATTCATGACGCGCGCGAACCGCGTGACGCCCTGGATGATCACCTCGGCATTCGCCCCTCCGCCGACATCGGTTTCCTCGATCGTCGGCGCCGGCGTCAGGCAAGTCGGCATGAGGATCGCATCATAGCCGCGCACCGCCTCCAGATGCTCGGCCAGTGCGAAGCTGCGGAACCGCATCGCCTCGACATACTCAACAGCAGTGTAGCCAAATCCGTTCTCGAGACGGTTGCGCACCTGCTCGCCGTACTTTTCCGGCGACTCGATCAGCATGGATTTGTGGATCGCCGATGATTCGGCGCCGATCACCACCTGGCAGGCCGCGTTGATGCGCACCTGATCCGGCAATTTCACCGGCTTCACCTTCACCTTCAGCTTCTTCAGGGTCGCGATCATTCCATCGATAGCGACCGCAACGGCGGGGTGAAGATTGTCGAAGTAGTAGGCGTCCGGAATCCCGACTGTCATGCCGGCGACGGCCTCCTTGCAGGACGATGGCTTGGGGACCGGAATGTCCGGCGTCGTCGCATCGCGC
Organism: Beijerinckiaceae bacterium; assembly: GCA_040509705.1. Taxonomy (GTDB): domain Bacteria; phylum Pseudomonadota; class Alphaproteobacteria; order Rhizobiales; family Beijerinckiaceae; genus Terrirubrum. Next base: position 9,083 of record JBEVKO010000146.1, on the reverse strand, counting down.
AGATCTGCGCCCGCGATCACGGAGAAGATCATCGCCGCGTCTTCGGCGCTGCGCGCCAGCGGGCCGATCGTGTCGAGCGTGAAGGAGAGCGGCATTGCGCCGGCGCGCGACACGCGGCCGTAGCTGGTCTTCAATCCGGTGATTCCGCAAAAATGCGCCGGCATGCGCACCGATCCGCCCGTGTCCGAGCCCAACGCGCCGAAGATCAGGCGTGCGGCCACGGCCGTCGCCGATCCTGACGATGATCCGCCGGTGATGCGGGTCGGGTCCCACGCATTGCGCGCCGGACCATCATGCTCGTTGTGCCCGGTCGGACCGAAGGCGAACTCATTCATGTGCAGCGGGCCGAGATGCAGCGCGCCGGCCGCCGCGAGCCGTGCGATGACTGTCGCGTCTTCCGTGTCGGGCGCAAACAACTGCCGGGCGCCGCGAGACATCGTCCTGCCCTTGCGTGCGAACATGTCCTTGTGCGCGAGCGGCGCGCCCAGCAGCGGCCGCTTGTCGCCTTTGGCGCGGGCGCGATCCGCCGCCTTCGCCGCCTTCAGCGCCGCTTCCGCATCGACGGCGAGAAAGGCGTTGAGCTTCGGCGCGATGCGCTCGATGCGCTTGAGGCAAGCCTTGGTGAGCTCAAGCGAGGAGATGCGCTTGCGCGCCATCGCCGTCATCGCTTCCGCCAGGCTCCACAGCGCCGGATCGTTGGTTTGGGTCGCGGATTGGAAGTTCATCTCCGCACTCCCCCGAAAGCGCGCTGCGCCCAACCCGACGGCTCCTCGGGCATCGGCAGCTTGAGACTGGGGCAGCTGAAGTTGGCGACCGCCGGCGAAATGGCGTTCGAAATGCGCGTCGCCTTGGCGTCGTCGAGTTTGAGCCCGCCGCGTTCGGCGGTGATGGCGATGTGCTCCGACGGGACTTTTTTGACGTTGCTCATGCTTTCTCCATGACTTTCCTTTGCGCGCGGCCGTGGCCCGATCCGGCCTCAGCCATAGGCGCCCGACGCGATGAGCGCAGATCATGGCCGAGATTCATCGCCATCACGCGATCCGAAATGTTGCCCATCACGTCAAGATCGCGGCTGATAAAATCTGCGTTGGGCCGAATTCGGCGTTGCTCTCGCAAGTCTCGGAAAGCCCGAGGCGCCGCGCGTAATATATCACGACGCGCGACTGGAAGGCGCGACGGCGGAAGGACTAACGGCGATCCGTTCATCGCGCCTTGGCGATCCCGGCGCGAATAGCGTCGCGGACATGGTCGATAAGCGCCGAAACGGCGCGTTCGGCGCCTTCGGCGTCGCCGTCGGACACCGCTTCCATCAGATCGGCGTGCAGGGCGGCCGCCGGCGCAAGATCCTGGTCGCGGCAGAACCGATACCAGGCGCGCCGCGAACTGGTGAGTAGGGGAGCAAGCGCGCGCAAGGTGAATGGGTTGGCGGCGGCGCTGGCCAGCAGGAGGTCGCAGGCGTGATCGAGCTCCATGTAGCGATCGACATCGGCGCCGGGGTCATATCCGCGCATCTCGATCGCATAAGCAAGACATTGCTTGCGCTCCTGCGGTTTTGCCAGTTTTGCGGCGCCCCGCGCCTGGAGCCGTTCGAGCGCCGCGCGCGTGTCGAGCGCAAGGAACACATCGATCGGATTTATGTCCGGGACGAGAACGCCGCGTCGCGGGAAAACCTGAACGAGCCCGTCGCCGATCAAGCGCTGCAGAGCTTCGCGCACCGGCGTTCGTCCCAGCCCCGTGCGCGCGGCGAGATCCTGTTCGGTGAGCCAGGCGCCGGGCTCCAGCTTCAGCGTGACGATCCGGTCTTCCAGAATGCGATAGGCGCGCTCGGCCAGTGTTTCGCGGCGTGGCGGCTCGTCCTCCGCTTCGCCTTGCCGCGGCGCGACGAAGGGGCCGGTTGCGCGCTTCCTGGCGACGGACATGGGGCTCCTTGACGGCGTGAGAGGGTTACAGATATATCAGGGAGACCCGGACCGCAAGGAGGATGTCACGATGTCCGCAGCCTGGACAGGGGTTTATCCCGCCGTCACCTCACGCTTCACCGAGGACGATCGCCTCGACATCACGGAAATGGAGAAGAGCTTCGCGCTTCAGGTGAAGGCCGGCGTTGATGGGCTGATAGTCTGCGGGTCGCTGGGCGAAGCTTCGACGCTCGATCCCGATGAGAAACTCGAGATCCTCGCCGCCGCGCGCCGTGTCGCTACGGGTCGCGTTCCTGTTCTCCTGACAATCATGGAAAGCTCGACGCGAAAGGCGTGCGCCATCGCCGAAGCGGCGTCCCGTCAGGGGGTCGACGGGTTCATGGTGCTGCCGGGAATTCCCTACAAGTCCGACCCGCGCGAGACCATTGCGCATTATCGCGCCGTCGCGAAGGCCGGCGGCAAGCCGGTGATGATCTACAACAATCCGGTCGGCTACGGCGTCGACATCACCCCGGCGATGCTGGTTGAGATGGCTGACGAGCCGCTGTTCGCCGCGGTGAAGGAATCGTCCGACGACGTTCGCCGCGTAACCCGCATCTTCAACCTGTGCGGCGACCGCTATCGGATCTTCACTGGCGTCGACAATCTCGCACTGGAGAGCTTTGCGGTCGGCGCGCATGGATGGGTCGCAGGTTTGGTCTGCGCCTTTCCCGAGGAAACGGTCGCGATCTGGCGCCTGTCGCAGCAGGGTCGCTTCGCCGAGGCGACGGCGATCTATCGCTGGTTCCAGCCGCTGCTCGATCTCGATGTCTCGACCAAGCTGGTTCAGAACATCAAGCTGGTTGAAGCGCTCGTCGCCGGCGCGAATGATCGCTGCCGCCCGCCGCGCCTGGCGCTGGCGGGCGAGGAGCGCGCCCGCGTCGAGGCGATCGTGAAGAAAGCGATGGCGTCGCGACCGGATCTTGCGCCCTTCCGCAAGGCCGCCTGAGGCGCAATGAAAGTTATTGTCATTGGAGCCGGCATTGTCGGCCTCCAGTGCGCCCATTCGCTCGCCGATGAGGGCCACGAGGTTACAGTCGTCGACCGCGAAGGACCGGCGGCGGGAACCTCGCAGGGCAACGCCGGCTGGATCGCGCACACCGACATCTCGCCGCTCGCCAGCCCGAAGGTGCTGCGCCAGGTCCCAAATTTGCTCTTCGACCCGCTCGGACCGTTGAGCATCCGGCCGGCTTATGCGCTCGCGATCGCCCCCTGGCTGGCGCGCTTTCTCGCAGCGTCGCGGCCCGCCAAATACAAGCGCTCGATGGAGGCGCTGATCGCGCTCCAGTCGCTGGCGATGCCGGCTTGGGACGCTCGCGCCGCCGCCCTCGGCCTTGACCATTTTATCCATCGCCGGGGCGGCCTCTATGTCTTTGACAATGCGGCTTCATTTGAGCGATCACGGCCGCTGTTCGATCGGCAGAAAGAGATCGGCGTCGACATCCATCTCCTGCGTCGCGAGGAACTAGCGCAATTTGAGCCGGCTCTCAGCGAGCGCTTCATCGCGGCCGCCTATCACGGCAACACAGCGCACGTTTCGGATCCGCGCGACGTCACTGTCGCGCTGTTCGACGCCGCGTTGGCGCGCGGGATCGCGTTCCATTGCGGCGCAGTGCGCAGCATCGAGCCTGGTGACCGCCCGGGCGTCCGCATCGACGATGAGACGCTTGACGCCGACCGCGTCGTCCTCGCAGCCGGAATCTGGTCGCGCCCGCTGGCCGCGGCGCTTGGCGATAAAATTCCACTTGAGACTGAGCGCGGCTACAATGTGAGCTTTGCGGGCGTAACCGGCGTCGTCTCGCGCCCGATTTCTTTCGACGGACATGGCTTCGTCATCTCGCCGCTCGAAACCGGGCTGCGCGTCGGCGGCGCCGTCGAGTTCGGCGGACTAGACGCCAAGCCCAATCATGCCCGCACGCGCGCCTTTCATGCCAAGGCCGCGAGTTTCGTCAAAGGCGTTCCGCTGTTTGACAGCGGGCGGGCCTGGATGGGGCACCGCCCCTCGCTGCCGGATTCGCTGCCGGTGATCGGCGCTTCGCGCGCCAGCTCCGCAATTCTTTACGCGTTTGGCCACGGCCACTACGGTCTGACGCAATCGGCGGCGACCGGGAACCTCGTTGCGACGCTGGTCGCCGGACGCAAGCCGGCGATTGATCTTGCCCCGTTCAGAGCGCAACGGTTCTGACATGGCCACGCAAACCTTCTTCTGTGTCGACGGACACACCTGCGGCAATCCCGTACGGCTCGTGTCGGGCGGCGGACCTCGGCTCGACGGCGCGACGATGGCGGATCGGCGCGAGCATTTCATGGCCGAGTTCGACTGGATCCGCACCGGCCTGATGTTCGAGCCGCGCGGTCACGACATGATGTCGGGCGTCATTCTCTATCCGCCGACGCGTGACGATTGCGATATTGGTTTCCTTTTCATCGAGACATCGGGCTGTCTGCCCATGTGCGGGCATGGAACGATCGGCGCCGTGACCATGGCCCTCGAGCGCGGGCTTGCGCATCCGAAAACGCCCGGCGTCCTCAACATCGACGCGCCGGCCGGCAAGGTGGTTGCGCGGTACGTTCAGAACGGACCTTTCATCGATTCCGTCCGCATCACCAACGTCCCCTCTTTCCTTCATTCGCGGAGTCTGACCGCCAATGTCGAAGGGCTGGGCGAGCTTTCGGTCGACGTCGCCTATGGCGGCAATTTCTATGCGATTGTCGATCCGCAGCCCGCTTTTTCCGACATTGCGGATTTGCAGCCGTCGGACATTTTGAGGCTGAGCCCGCGCGTGCGCGCCGCCTTCCGCGCCAAGTATGATTTTGTCCATCCCCAGAATCCGCTGATCCGCGGCTTGTCGCACGTCTTGTGGACGGGCGAACCGACGAAGGCGGAGGCTCACGCGCGGAACGCAGTCTTTTATGGCGACAAGGCGATTGACAGATCCCCCTGCGGCACAGGCACTTCCGCGCGCATGGCGCAGTGGGCGGCGCTCGGAAAGCTCAATGTGGGGGACGCCTTCAACCATGAGAGCATCATCGGCACGATCTTCAATGGCCGCGTCGAAGGAAAGGCGAGAGTAGGAAACTACGACGCAATCGTGCCTTCCATCGAAGGCTGGGCGCGGATGACGGGCTACAACACCATCTTCATCGACGACCGCGATCCGTTGCAGCTCGGCTTCGAAGTCAAGGATCGGATCTGAGAAACGCGCCGCAGGCCGCCGCCAATCACTCCGAGAGAAAGTCCACGACCTCCACTCCGCCGGCCTCATTCAGCGTGTGGACGCCGATCGCCTTCCATCGCGCGTCGGGCGCAAGACGGGCGATGACGGTCTGCTCGAAGCCCTCCTCATCAAGCCTGTCAATGCGCGCCAGCGCTAAAGCGCCGCCATACCGTTGGCGGCAATCCTGCACTGGGCGAACGAGTCCCCTGGCGGTCACTGCCGCCATCCCCGCCGGACGAGCGCAGGACGCGTCGATGATCAGAGGATTGAGCGGATGCGGCCGCCATTCGCCCATGAGACTGTCCGCCGAATAGGCGCAGAGCCCGTCCCATGTCGAGCCATTCTCCTCAGCCAGCGTCCCGAGCAGCCAGAGCTTGCCTCCATGTTCAAGGAAGGTCATGTCAGAGGCGATGACGTCTTCAAAAGGGACGCGCTCCAGCGTCCAGCGATCGGGAAACGGATCGGCGCGATAGAGTTCGATTCGCCGCGCGTTGCTCGATTCCGGAATCATCCAGACCTCGCCGTCTCTTTCGAAGATCATCGGGTAAGAGAGATGGTGCGTCGCTTCGAGCGCGGGCTTCAATGGAGAGAACCGTCCATCGGCGTCGAGCGTCGCATAGCTCAGCACGCCCTTTCCGGTCGCGAACGGATATTCCTCGACGAACAGATGACAGACGCCGTTCCGCCATACGGGAAACGGATCGGCGAGATAGCGCCGGCCGTCGTCGGGCGCCACAGAATACTCCGCCGCAGGCCAGGCCAGCGCATCGATCACGCGATCGTTCGAGACTCGCCGCACCCCCGTCCTCCAGCGCGGCGCCGTCGTGAGTAGAGACTGCAGACGTTGCGCGACGCAGTTTCCGGCGAGGCGCGCGGCGGCGGCGCTGGAGAACGTCGCGCGTTCGGTTGGGGTTGTGACGTGCGAGGCTTGCGCAGCGTCCGCCGCTCTACGAGGCGCCATTCGGCACAGCGTCAGTGCGCGCGAGAATAGATGCTCCAGGCTGCGAGTGAGTGCGCGCGGCGTTTCGATTGCAGGAAGAACCTCCTGGAGAATGCTCCCATTTTTCGCCAGCGAAAGCCGCGGAACGCGGCCTGCGCAGAGCGCCAGCATGGCGTCCGCCTCTGATGCCCCATCATAAAGAAGCGAGATGATATCGGGATCAGTCGAAAGCCCGCAACCCGAGGCATCGACTACGAAATCGGCGTGCGCGTCAGGGTCGGCGCGCGGCGAGTCGAACTCGCCGGCCTCGATCGGATTGGCGTAGATCAGTTCCGGGCCGCGCGCGGTGATGCGCTCGAAGGCTGCGAGCAGCCCATAGGCCAACGGCCGCGCCCGCCGCCTTTCGTCGGTTGAAAAATCGATGTCCACTCGGCGGCCTTCGGCGCGAAGGGCGGCGATAAGCTTCGCCTGCCACCCCCAGAGCCGTAACGGATCGACAATTATTCTGATATGCATGGCCCCAGACTGATTCGTCACGCACCCGGCTTATTTTCAGCCTGAATTCTTTCTTGTGAACAGCAAATTAAGATTGTCCTCGCTCGCGCTTGGCGCGGCGAGACTGGATTGGATTAGAATGATTTTGAAACCCATGATGAACCATCCATCCCGAAAGCTTCTTTTCTACACTCACGCGCTCGAGCGCGGCGGGGCGGAGCTTGTCGTCGCGATCCTGGCGTCGGCCTTTTCCGAGCGCGGCTGGCAGGTGACCGTCGCCGTCGATCGCGACGTCGACCACGGGGTGAAGCTTTCCCCCAATGTACGCTTGGTCGCGCTCGGCGAAGGCCATCTGCATAGCATGAATGCGTTGACCGCTCTCATTCGCGCCGAGAAGCCCGACGTCTCCTTTTCCGCCCTGTCGGCGTCGAATCTCAAGCACGCTATTGCGGCCCTCCGCGCCGGACGTCGCCGGCGGGCGGTAATCTCCTATCACGGCTACTTTCAGGCCGAACCGCATCTGCTCAGCCGCGCGGGCTTTCTCGCCGTTCCCATTCTGTCGCGCCTGACCGCGCGAACGGTTTGCGTATCGGATGGATTGCTTCGCCACCTCCGGCGATTTCTTGCTTCAACACAGCGGTCGCTCCGCATCTACAACCCGGTGCGCCTCGTCGCGGACGCAACGCCAAGCGTTCCTCCCTTAGTAGAACGTCCGCCGCTGGTCCTCGCGGTCGGGCGCCTTGCTCCCGTCAAGCGCTATGTCGATCTCATCCGTGCGTTTGCGAAGCTGAAGAATCCTGAAGCGCGCCTTCGCATCGTCGGCGAAGGACTTGAGCGTCCGACGATTGAAGCCGAAGCGAAGGCGCTCGGCGTGCAGGACCGCATCGAACTCCCCGGCTATTCGCCCGATGTTCGTCCGCACTATCGCGACGCCCGCCTGCTTGTCCTCACATCCGCATCGGAATCGTTCGGCAACGTCGTCGTCGAGGCGCTGTCGCACGGGCTCCCGGTCGTCGCGACGGATTGCGGCGGGCCGGCTGAAATCATCGACGGACCGTGCTGCGGAACGATCGTCTCGATCGGCGACGTCAAGGCGATCGCGGAAGCGATCGAGGCGACCTTGCATGCGCCCGGCGATCCGGAGCCAAGACAGGCGCGCTCAGCCGCCTTTTCGATTACTCGCGCGACGAATGCGTTCGAAGCGTTGTTCGACGACGTCGTCCGCGCAGCTCCCGGAATTTAGGTTAGCGCGAAACCAATTCGGTTGTCCCGGCCGCAGTCGCAGATCGCGACGGCCGGCGGGCGATGCTGCGATGCCATTCGAACAGGCGCGCAAGTTGCGATTGAACGGAATAGGACTGCGTCAAATCGGCGATGCGAGCCGGATCGAGTCGTCCTGCCTTGACATCGCCCCAGACGTTGAGAAGTGCGTCGACGAGCCTCTGTTCGGATTCATCGACCTGCGCCGCTCGCTCCACCAGGGCGCCGCTTGTTCCCACAACGATAAGCGGATCGTACTGAGGCAGGCGAACAGCGGCGAACGGGCGGCCGACGGCCAGCATCTTCCAGCAGATAACAGGGCATGCCTTCGAAGAACGAGGTCAGCACGCCCGCGTGGCAGCGCGCGGCGATGCGCGCAACGCCGTCGGGCGTCTGGAAACCATGCATGACGGTGAAGGATTGGATCGCATCAAATTCCGGATACCGCGCCGGATCGCTCTTTCCGACATAGTGAAACTCGAAGCGGCCTCCAAGCTGCTCATGAAGCAGCCGGAAGACCCGAAACATCAAGGGCGGGTCCTTGAATTCGTCGAGACGTCCCGCGAACATGATGCGAAACACGCCGTCAGTTACATTGAAAGGCCGCGGGCGAAAGAGCTCGCGGTCGACGGACACCGTCATCATTGCGGCCTTCGGCGCGTCCTTGGAGAATTCGCGACGCAGCCGCGTCACAATCGTCGGATTGACGCACATGATGCGCTTCGCAAGCCTTAGCGCCAGCCGTTCGGCGCCGGCATGCAGGAACCAGAACCGCTTAATCAGCGAATCCATCTTATCATTCTTGCTGCCTTCGCCATGCACCACCTGGACCGCTGGCAGGCCGAGCAGACGCGCGACAGGCGCAAATTCAAATCTTTGAAGCTCCGCGCTGACCTGAACGCCTTTCGTCAGCGAACGGATCGTGCGCCAGTGCCACAGGGCGCCGACGACCGTTCGCAAAGTGATCGACCGCAGCAAGCTCGAAGCTGCGCGATTGATGTCCTCCGTCGGTTCATGCGCCACTGGCATGAACAGAATTCGCCGCCCCAGCACATCGATGGAAACCGGCTTGCCAAGCGTCTGGTCGCCGCGCTCATCGACGCCGACGAAGAGGACTTTCATGTCGCGCGGATGATGCTTGATGATGTGACGCACATGAGTTTCGATCCCGCCGAGCTTCACGCCTCGCGGGTCCATCGGATGCATCAGGCA
>JBEVKO010000145.1:0-3953 GCA_040509705.1 Beijerinckiaceae bacterium | reverse complement strand
AAGGACTTCTTGGCGTTGTCCCAGGCGCCGCCGCCCGAGGTCATCGAGATGGCCACGAAGAGTCCGGTGACGATCACGCCGAGCAGCATGGCGCCGACGGCCGAGAAGGCCTGGCCCTTGCCCGCGATGGCGTAGATCACGAAGTAGGTCACGATCGGCGCCAGCACAGGCAACAACGAAGGTACGACCATTTCCTTGATCGCGGCGCGGGTCAGGAGATCGACGGCGCGCGCATAGTCAGGACGTTCCGTGCCCGCCATGATGCCGGGCTTCTCGCGGAACTGGCGGCGAACTTCCTCCACCACCGAGCCCGCAGCCTTGCCGACAGCCGTCATGCTCATGCCGCCGAACAGGAAGGGGATGAGGCCGCCTAACAGCAGTCCAACCACGACGTAGGGATTGGACAGCGAGAAGTCGACGGTCAGTCCCTTGAAGTACTGGAACGAGGTCGAACCCGCCTTGTTGGCTTCCGCGACGAAGTAGCTCAGGTCGGAAGTATAGGCTGCGAACAGCACCAGCGCGCCAAGACCGGCGGAGCCGATCGCATAGCCCTTGGTGACTGCCTTCGTCGTGTTGCCGACGGCGTCGAGCGCGTCCGTCGAATGACGCACTTCCTTGGGCAGGCCCGCCATTTCCGCGATGCCGCCGGCGTTGTCCGTCACCGGACCGAAGGCGTCGAGAGCGACCACCACGCCGGCGAGCGCCAGCATTGCCGTCGTCGCGATTGCAATGCCGAAGAGACCTGCAAGGCCATAGGCGACGATGATGCCGGCGCAGATCACAACCGTTGGAAGCGCGGTCGCTTCGAGCGAGACCGCGAGGCCCTGGATCACGTTCGTGCCATGGCCGGTCACCGAGGCCTGCGCGATCGATACGACCGGGCGCTTGCCCGTGCCGGTGTAATACTCGGTGATGACGACGATCAGGGCCGTCACCACGAGTCCGACGACGGCGCACCAGAACAGCGACATCGAGGTGAACTTCACACCCTGAGAGGTGGTGAATTCGGCTCCGGTTCCGAGGATCCAGGCGTTGGCGATGTAGATCGCGGGGATCGACAGGACGCCGGCGCCGATGAAGCCCTTGTAGAGCGCGCCCATGATCGAGTTGTTGGCGCCGAGCTTCACGAAGAACGTGCCAATGATCGAGGTGACGATGCAGACCGCGCCGATCGCCAGCGGGTACAGCATCATCTGGCCGAGGACTGGCTGGCCCGCGAAGAAGATCGCTGAAAGAACCATCGTCGCGACGATGGTCACCGCGTAGGTCTCGAACAGGTCGGCCGCCATGCCGGCGCAGTCGCCGACGTTGTCGCCAACGTTGTCGGCGATCGTAGCAGGATTGCGCGGATCATCTTCGGGAATACCCGCCTCGACCTTGCCGACGAGGTCGGCGCCGACGTCAGCGCCCTTGGTGAAGATGCCGCCGCCGAGACGCGCGAAGATCGAGATCAGCGAAGCGCCGAATCCCAGCGCAACCAGAGCGTCAATGACCACGCGGTCATCGGACCTCAGGCCCATCGGGCCGGTAAGCACGCCATAGTAGATCGCCACGCCAAGCAGCGCGAGGCCGGCGACCAGCATGCCGGTGACAGCGCCGGCCCTGAACGCAACCTCAAGCCCCTCGCCCAGCGACTTCATCGCCGCCTGAGCCGTGCGCACGTTGGCGCGGACTGAGACGTTCATGCCGATGAAACCCGCTGCGCCCGACAGCACCGCGCCGATCAGAAATCCGACGGCGACCTTCGCCCCAAGGAAGTAGAAAATCGCGATGAACAGGACGACGCCGACGGTTGCGATCGTCATGTACTGGCGCCTGAGATAGGCCTGCGCGCCCTCGGCGACGGCGCCGGAAATTTCCTGCATGCGGGCCGAACCGGCGTCGCGTTTCATGACGTCGTTGTAGGCCCAGACGCCATAGGCGATCGATAGAGCGCCAAGGATGATGATCAACAGCAAGGGGGACATGAGTTTTAATTCCACTCCTGGGGGATCGCGGGCGACACCCGGGGGATCCCGGACCCGCAGAGACGTCGGGAGACGGACGCCCCCGCGCGAAACCTTCCGGCAAGGGCGGTCGCCCCGTCGGCGGGCGCCTTTTAACAAATCATGACCGCCGCGCAACGGCGCCGTCCGGCCATGATTCGACCCTGAGCCAAGCTGGCTGTCGCAGCGCCGAGCGTTATTTCACGCTGCGGAGGCGTTGACGGCTGAATGACGGCGCTCCGCCAAAGAGGCGGCGAGGTACATCTGGAAGCCAGCCATGCAGGTCATGAGAGTCGCGGACCACATCCTCCTTGGAGATGAGGTGGTTCCTCCAAAGTCAGCCAACGATGGTCGCGCCTTACCGCCCGCCGTCTTCTCCGCTGCGACCGTCAGAAGGCTCAGATCGATGGTAAGGACAACAGTCCTTATCAAGGGCCCAGGCGTCGAGAAGCCGGGGTCGAGAGCGGCTCAGCTGGAAAATCGGAACCGGCAGCTCGAACAGCGAATCGCCTGGCAGGAGGGAGAAATCGGCCGCCTCGCCGAGCTGAAGCGATTCGTTGCGCCGCAGGTCGCCGACATCCTCCTTTCGGGAGCCGGGTTCGAGCGGCTGCAGGTTCACCAGAGCGAGATCGTGGTGCTATTTTGCGATTTGCGCGGCTTTACAGCCTTCGCCGAAGCCGTCAGCCCCGACGAGCTGATGACGACCCTGCGCGAATATCACGGTGTGCTGGGACCGCTGGTGCGGGAGTTCGAAGGAACCCTCAACCATTTCGCCGGCGACGGCGTGATGGTGTTCTTCAACGATCCGACGCCGTGCATTAACCCGCCGCTACGCGCTGTCAGCCTTGCAGCCGCAATCAAGCGCGACCTCAGTGCGCTGGCGAAACGCTGGCGCAAGAGGGGTTACGACCTTGGCTTCGGCATAGGGCTGGCTCAAGGCGTCGCGACCATTGGGCAGATCGGATTCGAGCACCGAAGCGATTATGCGGCGATCGGCACGGTCACGAACATCGCAGCCCGCCTGTGCGCCAAAGCGAAGGACGGACAGGTTCTCGTCACGCGCGACGTCGCCGCAGCAGTCTGGCCGCGCGCCGATGCTCGATCAATCGGCCGCACGCGGCTGAAGGGCATGTCGAAGTCGATCGCGGTGTTCGAACTCGGCTCCATCGCACCCAAGGAAGGCGCTACGGATGGCGAAGCCTGAGGCGATGCGAAAACAGGATCGCGCCGGCAATGGCGAGAGCCGGGAACATGATCAGATTGATCACGTTCCAGCCCCCGGCGTTGAGAATCTGTCCCGCCGAAAATGAAGCGAGCGCCGTCGTTCCGAAAATCAGGAAATCGTTGATCGACTGCACCATCGCTCTTTCCGACGGGCGATAGCAGTCGGTCACGAGCGACGTTGCGCCGATGAAGGCGAAGTTCCAGCCGATCCCGAGCAACGTGAGCGAAATCCAGAAGTGCGCTACCGCGATCCCGGAGATCGCGACGCAGGCCGAAGCTGCAAGAATGCAAAGGCCGACAGCGGTGACGGCTTCCTTTCCGAAGCGGTCGATGAGGCGGCCAGTGAAGAAACTCGGCGCGAACATGCCGAGGATGTGCCACTGAATTCCCAGCCATGCGATGGTCGGATCGTACCCGCAGGCGACGATCGCCATCGGCGCCGCCGTCATGGCGAAACTCATCAACCCATATGAGACGAGGCCACAAACGATCGCGGCGATGAGGCGAGGCTGCGCCAAAATTTCTCCAACAGGCCGCGCCGGTCCGGCCTGCGCAGCAGGCGTCGCTGCAGGTTCGACATCCACGAAGCGGAGCAGGAGGATCGCTGCAAGGCAGGCGAGCGCAATTTGTCCGATGAATACCCCCGCGAATGGGACCGGCGCCAAAAGATCCCGCGTCCAGATCGCGGTCTGCGGACCGATCACGGCGCCGAATACGCCACCCGCCATGACCCAGGATATCACG
>JBEVKO010000144.1:0-5352 GCA_040509705.1 Beijerinckiaceae bacterium | reverse complement strand
GGAAGCCTCGTGGCGAGATCGGTGTTGGTGGACACTTTGATGACGGGATACACCGGATTGCCGGTGGGCGTGCCGAGTCCCGTGGAGAAAAGCATGACGTTCACGCCGGCACCACCGAGGGCGGTGGTGGATTCCACGTCGTTTCCTGGCGTGCAGACGAGACACAGGCCGGATGTCCTAACCGGTTCCGGATAATCCACGACCCCGGTCACCGGTGAGGTTCCGCCCTTCCTTGCTGCGCCGGCCATAGCTGCCATCGTTGCGACCGAAGGATCGTCGCTCAAGAGTCGATCGGCCGCGCCGTTGATCTGAATGTCGATGAATCCCGGTGCGACAATGTCGGCCTCCGCGGCCACGGGGAGCGAGCGATCGCGTTCAGAAACCGGCGCAACTCGAAAGATGCGACGCGCGCGAACCTCGACTGCGCGGGACGCCAGCAGACCTTCAGGCGTCAGCACTCTGCGCCCGATGACAACGATGCGCTCGTCACTCATGATCGATGCCGCGATAGTAGTCCATCAGCGCAAATCCTGAGGCGGCCTCCTCGTCGCACATGACCGTTGTGCGCGGGTGAAACTGCAAGGCGCTCGCGGGGCAGAAGGCGCTGACCGGGCCTTCGACCGCTGCGCGCAGGGCAGCCGCCTTCGCTGCGCCGGTTGCGAGGAGAATGATGTCCCGAGCTTCGAGGATTGTCGCCACGCCCATGGTGATCGAGCGCCGTGGCACGGATTCACCGGGCCGAGAATGGCGCTGGTTGGCCGCAATGGTCGGCGGCGCGAGATCCTTGGTGCGGGTGCGGGAGCCGAGGCTGGAACTCGGCTCGTTGAAGCCGATGTGACCGTTAACGCCCAGGCCGAGCAACTGGAGATCGACGCCTCCGGCCGCGGCGATCGCCTCCTCGTAGCGGAGAGCCTCCCCGTCCGGATCGTCCGTCTCGCCGTTGGGGAGGCGCGCGCGGAGAGGATCAATGTCGATTTGGTCGAACAGCAGGCGACGCATGACGCTTCGGTAGGACTGCGGATGCGTCGCCGGCAAGCCCACATATTCGTCGAGATTGAACGAGGCGACGCCGGCGAACGAGACTTCGCCGCCGCGGCAGGCCGCGGAGAGCGCCGCATAAACAGGCTCAAAGGTCGCTCCGGTCGCGAGACCGAGCGTTAGATTGGGCTTCGCGGCGATGGCCGCGATCACGCTGGCGGCGACTTTGGCTGCGGCGTCCGCGGCGTCTGCGCAGATAATGATCTTCATGGTTTTGCAACCCCGCCGCCACACTATCCTGACGCTGCGCCGTCGTCGCCGCCACTGGCGCGCCGCTGGCGGCAGACCCGAAGGACATGGTTTTCGTTCGCGCCGGATTATGGCATAGGGGCGCAACCCGGAGGCCTCGGGCCGAAGCCGTTGGCGTAGAACCATGATTTCGCCAGTTTCGGGTAGCCTTGATTTTTGGCGCCGGGCGAACGGCGTCGAAGACAATTCGCGAGTCCCGCAGAGCATGATCAAGCTGACCAACCTGCCCGTCGCAGCAATTCTTCTTGGCGCCGCCGTTATCCCGGCCCAGGCGCAGACGAAACCCGCTTCAGCGAAGTCGATACTGCTGGAGAAGGCGGAGGACTGGAGCGCCTACGCGGCGCAGAACGGCAAGGAGAAGCTCTGCTACGCTCTCGCCCAACCCAACAACCGCCTTCCCGCAGGGTTGAACCGGGATCCCGCCTATTTCTATGTCTGGATGGACCCTTCGAAGAACGTTCGAAACGAAGTCAGCGTCATCCTGGGCTTTCCCACCAAGGATGGCAGCGACGCTACGGCCACCATCGGTTCGTCGAACTTCGCCTTCTCGACCAAGAACGGCAATGCCTGGCTGAAAAATCCAGCCGAGAGCAACCGCTTCATCGATGCGATGCGTCGCGGCGACAAGCTGACGATGAAGGCCACGTCGGCGCGCGGGAACGCGCTCACCGACAGCTATTCGCTGTCCGGCATCGCCGCCGCCGTTTCGCGCGCCGCCAAGGAATGTCCGTAGGTCGACTGTGACACCCGTACTGAATGAAGCGCCGGCGCCCCCGGCGCTTATCCCCGTCGCTGCAAGGCAGAGCCTCGTCGGCCTCGATCGCGCGCGTCTTGCCGCAGCGCTGGAAGAGGTCGGCGTCGGGCCGCGCGAAAGCAAGATGCGCGTCCAACAGCTGTGGCATTGGATCTACTGGCGCGGCGCACGCGATTTCGATGACATGACGAACGTCGGGAGGCCGCTGCGGCGCGCGCTGGATGCGCGCTTCACTTTGACGCGCCCCGAGATCGTCTCCGAGCAGGCCTCGGTGGACGGCACGCGCAAGTGGCTTCTGCGCATGCCGCCCAAGAACGCGCATGATCGCGGCGCCGAGATCGAGTGCGTCTATATTCCGGAGAGCGATCGCGGGACGCTTTGCGTCTCGAGCCAGGTCGGCTGCACCCTGACATGTTCGTTCTGCCACACCGGCACGCAGAAGCTCGTCCGCAACCTTGAGGCTTGCGAGATCGTCGCCCAGGCGATCGTGGCGCGCGACCGGCTCGGCGAGTGGCCTGGCGCAGCCTTGCCCGAAGGCGCCATCGCGCCGACGAATGGAGCGCGCCTGCTCTCGAACATCGTGCTGATGGGTATGGGCGAGCCGCTCTACAACTTCGACAACGTCAAGGCGGCGATGGATGTCGTCTCCGACGGCGAGGGCCTCGCATTGTCGCGTCGCAGGATCACGCTTTCGACCGCAGGCGTCGCTCCGATGATCGGCCGCGCCGGCGAAGAGATCGGCACGATGCTGGCGATCTCACTCCATGCGGTGCGCGACGATCTGCGCAACGTTCTCGTGCCGCTGAACCGGAAATATCCGATCAAGGAACTGCTCGACGCCTGCCGCTCCTATCCGGGTCTTTCCAACGCCCGGCGGATCACGTTCGAGTATGTAATGCTGAAGGGCGTCAACGACTCGCTGGCGGATGCAAAGGAACTGGTGCGCCTGCTCAAGGGGATTCCTGCGAAGATCAATCTGATCCCGTTCAATCCCTGGCCCGGATCCAAGTATGAGTGCTCGGACTGGGAGCAGATCGAACGCTTCTCCGACATCGTCTTCGATGCAGGCTACGCCTC
The DNA here is from genome assembly GCA_040509705.1 of Beijerinckiaceae bacterium. Taxonomy (GTDB): domain Bacteria; phylum Pseudomonadota; class Alphaproteobacteria; order Rhizobiales; family Beijerinckiaceae; genus Terrirubrum. Next base: position 2,234 of record JBEVKO010000144.1, on the reverse strand, counting down.
GCCGATCAGGACCCCGCGCGGCCGCGATATTCTCGCGGCCTGCGGACAGTTAAAGAGCGAGACGGAGAAGCTGCGCGCCCGCGCCCGCATGATGCTGGAGAGCGGCGTCGGCGAGGCCGGCATGTATGCTGCGGTCGCCGAATAGGCGACGCGCACTGATGGTCCGTCTTATCGTTCTTGCGCCCCTCGGCATTCTCGCCGGCGCCTGCGCGGCGATGATTTCCCTGATGATTCTGACGGCCTATGTTCCGGATCTTGGAACGGCTTTCCTTGCGGCGTTCTTCGCGGCATGGCGCGCGATCTGGCGCGCCGCAGTCGAGTTCGACGATCCCGAGCAGGCGGCGCGCGTGTTCGGCCGCGCCGGCTCTCTGGCGACGCTCATGCTGCTCGCGCCGATCGTCGTCACCGCAATCATTTCCGAGATCGCGCGCCTGCGCGGCGCGCTGGCGCATATCGTGCTTGCAGGCGCGCTGACGATCCTGATTCCCTATGTCGCGATTGCGCCGCGCTCAGGCGACGCAGGCCCGAGCGCAGCGGAGGGACGCATTCTGGCGTGCCTGTTCTTCGCCGGTGCGGCCTCCGGACTTCTCTACTATCTGATCGCCGGGCGCCGGCGCGTCGCGCCCATGGAGACGGCGCTGCGCTGATCTATCGCGCCTGCGTCAACAGGATGCGCGCGGCGAAGAACCCGAAGATTCCGGCGAAGAGATAATCGATGCCGCGCATGACGCGCGGATTGCGCTTGAGCGATGCGACAAGCCGCTCGGCGCCCAGCACCATCAGGATGGTCAGCGGGATGTTGGAGACAACGAAGAACAGGCCAAGGAAGATCAATTTGCCCTGCGCATGCGGATCGTTGGCTTCGACGAACTGCGGCAGGAAGGTCACGAAGAAGAGCACCACCTTCGGGTTGGTGAGATTGACGCCGACGCCGGCCAGAAACGCTCGCCGCACCGATATGTCCGCGCCCGTCGATTCGCGGACATTGAGGGCCGAGCCGCGGCGCAGCGCGTCGATGGCGAGCCACAGGAGATAGAGCGCGCCGACGATCTTGAGGACCAGGAAGGCTGTCGCCGACGCCCTGATCAGCGCCGAGATGCCAAGGGCCGCAAGCATCGTGTGCACGACGCAGCCGACATTGGCGCCGATCGCGGAGGCGACGCCGAGACGCCTGCCGCCGGCGATGGTGCGGGCGAGGAACAGGCTCATGTCAGGCCCCGGCGTGATGAAGAGCACGAAGCAGGCGATCGCGAAGGCGGTCATCGTCGCCGCGTCGGGAATGAATGTCATGGACAGGGACTCGTCAGGCTCCTCCCTGTAGCCCGGCCCGCGCCGCGCGTGAACACCGCGCTCGTCGAGGGGAACTTGGGCGATCTCGTAATCAATCGCCGATGGCGACGCCTTCCCGCCGCGAATCAGCGCCGCCGATGTAGCCCTCGGGCGTCACGACGATCGCCTGAATGCCGGAGTTCATCTCGATGGCGCGCACCTCATGGCCCATTGCCGCGAGCGCCGCCTGCCAGCCCTCCGCTTCTGTTCCCATCTCGATTTCCGTCGGTCCATTGCGACTGCCGAAGTTTGGCAGATCGACCGCCTGCTGTGGATCCATCTTCCAGTCGAGGAGCGCAACGAGGGTTTTTGCCACATAGTTGATGATAAGGCTGCCGCCGGGCGATCCGACGACGGCGTAAGGCCTGCCGAATGCGTCGAAGACAATCGTCGGAGCCATGGAACTGCGCGGCCTCTTGCCCGCCTCGACGCGATTGGCGACAGGAACGCCGTTCTCGCTCGGCGTGAAGCTGAAATCGGTCAACTCGTTGTTGAGCAGAAATCCGCCTTTCGTCATCACGCGGGCGCCAAAGCCGTCCTCAATCGTGGTGGTCATGGAGAGCGCGTTGCCGTCGGCGTCGATGATTGAGATGTGGCTGGTGCCGTTCTCAATTCCGTCCGATGGAGCAAGAGCATCGGCGCGGCGATGAGGCGGATCGCCCGGCTTTGCGCGCCCCATCGATTTTCCAGGCTGCATCAGCCCCGCCCGGCTCGCGATGTAGCCGGGGTCCATGAGCCCACGCACCGGCACAATCACGAAGGCGGGATCGCCGAGATAGAGCGCGCGATCGGCGAATGCGAGGCGGCCGGCTTCGGAGAACCAGTGCACCGCATCTGCTCCCGGTTTCAGCCTCGCCATGTCCTTGCCAGCGATCGCGCCGAGAATCTGCTGAACCGCAATGGCG
>JBEVKO010000143.1:0-3641 GCA_040509705.1 Beijerinckiaceae bacterium | reverse complement strand
CCCCGCCGCCAAGCGTGGTGCGGCGCAACATCTCGTTCAACTCCGCACGGTTCAGGAACGGCACATTGAGCTTGAACATGAAGCGGTCGAGCTGCGCTTCGGGAAGCGGATAGGTGCCTTCCTGCTCGATCGGGTTCTGGGTCGCCAGCACATGGAATGGGCGGGGGACATCGTGGCGCACTCCGGCGACGGTCACGTGATATTCCTGCATCGCCTGAAGCAGCGCGGACTGGGTGCGCGGGCTCGCGCGGTTGATCTCATCGGCCATCAGGAGTTGGGCGAAGACTGGCCCTTTGACAAAGCGGAACGATCGCTTGTGATCGATCGATTCCTCCATGATTTCCGAACCTAGGATGTCGGATGGCATCAAGTCGGGCGTAAACTGGACGCGTTTGGCGTCGAGGCCGAGCACGATCCCGAGCGTGTCCACCAGCTTGGTCTTGGCGAGGCCGGGCACTCCGACAAGGAGCCCGTGGCCGCCTGCGAGGAGGGTGGTCAGGCTCCGCTCGATGACCAGGTCCTGTCCGAAAACGACCCTCTGGATGCCCGCCTTCGCGTCGGCGAGCGAGGCGAGGGCGGCTTCCGCCGTGCGGACAATCCCCTCGTCGAGGGCAGTGGCGTTGGCGCCGGTGCTCATCCGATTCTCCTTGGCGGTCAGCCCGACAGTGTCATGCCGCGGGGGGAGGGACCACAAGGGGCCTCCCGTCTTTGTGAACCGGAACGATGACAGATGTTGCGACCATGGTCATATACGAAGCATGGAACGTGCCGATCGGGGCAAGGCTTCGGGCGGCGCAAGGCGAAATGATGGCGGGACAAGCAGATGGCGGGCAGCGACCAGACGCCGCAGGGCCAGCTTTCGACGCTTTCGCGCGATGCGAGAGCGGCGAAGAAGCGCGGCCGACCACCCATTCACCTGTGGAATCCGGCATTCTGCGGCGACATCGACATGCACATCGCCGGCGACGGAACCTGGCGCTATATGGGTTCGCCGATCGGCAGGAAAGCGATGGTGCAGCTCTTTTCCACCATCCTGCGCAGGGATCCCGAGCGTTACGTGCTGGTCACGCCGGTCGAGAGGGTCGGGATCAGGGTCGATGATCTTCCCTTCATCGCAGTGGAGATGGCGGCGTCCGGGGCCGGCCCCGATCAACTCCTGACCTTCCGGACCAATGTCGAGGATGAGACCAGCGCCCGGCCGGAGACGCCGCTGCGCTTCGACCGCGCGCACGACGGCGGCCTGAAGCCGGCGGTGCTGGTTCGCGATGCGCTATGGGCGCGGCTGTCACGACCGCTGCTCTATGACCTCGTGGAACTCGGCGTCGAGCATAGGGTCAATGGAGAGGCGATGTTCGGGGTCTGGTCCGGCGGCGCCTTCTTTCCGATCTGCGCTGCGGCGGATATCGACAAGATATGACCGACGCGCCCACCGTCATTCCGCCGATCAACGCCGAGGAATTCGTCTCGCTGGCGCGACGCAAGCTGCTGCCCGAGCCTCCGGCGCAGGACGGCGCGGATGATCTGATCGCGCTCGCCGGCGATCATGTGCTCAATCCCGGTCACATGCTGCGTGATCATGCGCTGACTGCGCGCGCCGCGGCCGTCCTTGTTCCCATCGTCGCGCATGCCGAAGGCGCATCGGTCCTGCTGACGCAACGCGCCGCAAACCTGCGCGACCACAGCGATCAGGTGGCGTTCCCCGGCGGCAAGATCGATGCGACGGATGATGGTCCCCGCGGCGCGGCGCTGCGCGAAGCGCAGGAGGAGATTGGGCTCGATCGGCGCTTCATCGACGTCATCGGATATCTTCCGCCCTACCTCACGGGTTCAGGTTTCCGCATTCTTCCCGTCGTGTCCCTGGTGCGGCCGGGATTTGCGCTGACTATCAACCACAATGAAGTCGCCGACGCTTTCGAGGCGCCTTTGTCATTCCTGATGGATGAGGCCAATCACGAGCGCAGGACGCGCGAATGGCAAGGGCGCGAGCGCGCCTTCTACGCCATGCCATTCGGCGAGCGCAACATATGGGGCGTGACCGCGGGCATCATCCGCCAGCTCTATGATCGGGTGTATGGCGAATGACCCGCATTATCCTCGAAGTCGTGCTGTTTTTCGTCATTCCGTTCGTCGCGTTCGCGGGGTGGCTCGTCGCGTCACGGCAACCCGTCATGTCGAAGGAATCATGGGAGGGCGCCGGCGGCTGGCTTTCGATCGTCGGCGCAGCGATTGTCGTCGCAAGCCTCGTGTGGCTTGGCTTCACGGCGGAGCGGCGAAGCGGCGCCTATGAGCCCGCGCATATCGAGAACGGAGTCATCGTTCCGGGACGCACCCAGTGACCGTCCGCCGCACAGTGCTGCCGGATCCAACGGTCTTCGCCGCCGGCTCGGTCGCGCGCCTGCTTTCGGCGCTCAACGGAGACGGCGAAAAAACGCTTGTCGCCGGCGGAGCAGTCCGCAACGCCATGATCAGGCATCCCATCAACGATCTGGATTGCGCAACGACCGCCCTGCCGCATGAGACGATCCGTCGCGCCGAGCGCGCCGGTTTCCGCGCCGTTCCGACAGGAATCGAGCATGGAACTGTCACCGTCCTCGTCGATGGCCATCCGTTCGAGGTGACGACGCTGCGCGCCGACGTTGCGACGGATGGCCGCCGCGCCGTCGTGTCTTTCGGTCGCGATTTCGCAGCGGACGCCGCGCGGCGCGATTTCACCATCAAAGCGCTCTACGCGGACCGCGACCGGACGGTTATCGACCACGTCGGCGGACTTGACGATCTCGCGGCGCGGCGTGTGAGATTCATTGGCGACGCAGCGGCGCGCATCCGCGAGGATTACCTTCGCATACTCCGCCTTTTCCGCTTTTTCGCGCGCTACGCCGAAGGCGACATCGATGCTGAGGCGCTTTCGGCGGCCATCCGCGAGCGCGACGGGCTCGATATTCTCTCGCGCGAACGCATTCGCGTCGAACTTCTCAAGATCCTGTCGGCGCGTCGCGCCGTCGAGGCGGCGCGCATCATGGGGGAAACCGGCTTTCTGTCGCGCGTTCTCGGCGGCGTCGCCAATCATTCGCGCTTCGAAGCCGGAGCGAGCGCGGCCGGAGAACTCAGCCCCGCGCAGCGACTTGGTTTGCTTGCGGTCGAGTGCCGGGAGGACGCGGATCGCCTTCGCCATCGGCTGGCGCTCTCGAATGAGGAGCACGAGGTCCTGCAACGCGCGGCCGTTCTGTCGGCATGGCTGCGATCGACCCGGTTTTCAGCGTCGGCGCATCAGATGCGCGCGCTGATCTATCGGCTCGGCGCGGACGTCGGCCCGATGCTCGCCGCGAGCCTCACAGCCGCCGCTGCGCCGGCCGGTGCGATCGCCGATGCGGGACAGGTTAGCAGCTGGACCCCGCCGGTACTCCCGTGGCGCGGCGCCGACGCGCTGGCCGCTGGCGTCGCGGCAGGCCCCGAAGTGGGAACGGCGCTCAAGCAGGCGGAGCAGGCTTGGATCGAGGCCGATTTCCCGGGCGATCCGGCGGCGCTGGCCGACATCTGGTCGCAGGCGCTGGGCCACGGCTAATTCCGGACAGGACTCCCCTTCGGCGGCGGGCCGTCCTAGGCTTGGATCAGAGACCCTGGAATGAGCAGCTTTCGCCGCA
>JBEVKO010000142.1:0-3116 GCA_040509705.1 Beijerinckiaceae bacterium | reverse complement strand
ATTTTCTTGCCGACCTCCGCGATCGGCTTCATTTTCGCTTCGCGCGCGATTTCGATATCCGACTTGACGCTCATCTCAACCTTCCCAGCTCGATTGTCCGATGCTCCGATAACTCAACCGTCTCGCCTACGCCTGCTTCTTCGGCGCGTTGTCGAAGCGATCGCCGACTTTTGCGCCGGCGCTGTCGGCCCATTCCTTCGCGGCGACCTTCTGCCCTCCCGCCGCTTTAACGCGCTTGATCAGGATACGACCGCCGCCGCCGGCGACCGTCACGCCATCGCCATCGATCGCGACGATCTCGCCGGGAGAGCCATCGCCTTCGCGGCGCGCTGAATCGAAGAACTGGATCTCCGCGCCCTTGTACAAGGCCCAGGCCCCGGGCTGCGGGTTCGCGGCGCGAATGAGGTTGTAGACATAGGCCGCGGGCTTGCTCCAATCGATCGCGGCGGCGTCCTTGCGGAACCAGCTTTCGTAGGTCGCCTTGGAATGGTCCTGCGGAACCTTCGGGGCTTTGCCGTCACGCACCAGGTCGAGCGCTTCGATCATCGCATCGACGCCGAGCGGAAACAGCTTCTTGAAATAGACGTCGCCCAGCGTTTCGTCCGGGCCGATCTCGACTTCCTTCTGAAGAAGGATCGGACCTTCGTCGAGGCCCTCGTCCGGCCAGAAGATGGTGAGGCCGGACTTCCTCGAACCGAGCGCGATCGGCCAGTTGATGGAGGACGGGCCGCGATGCAGCGGCAGCAGCGAGGGATGATACTGGAACGTGTTGAATTTCGGCGCGTCGATCACCGGCTGCGGCACGAACAGGGTCACATAGGCCATCATGCAGACGTCCGGATTGAACGACTTCATGAGTTCGAGCGCTTCCGGCGTCTTCCAGCTCTTCGGCTGATGGACGGGCAGGCCCCGTTCAAGCGCAAACAGCTTGAGCGGATCCTGTGGGCGGCCTTCCTTGTCGGGCGCGCAAAACACGCCGACCACGTTCTCTCCGCGGTCGAGCAGCTTCTCGAGAACCGCCTTGCCGAAGGCTTCCTGACCGTGAACGACGATGCGCATTTCTTTCTCCATTTCGTTCCTGCGTCATCCCGGATGCGGCGCAGCATGCAATGGCGCGCCGCTGATCCGGGACCCATCCATTGCAGGGTATCATGTGGGTTCCGGGCCTGCGCCGGCGCGCAGCGGAATGACGAATCTGAACTATTCCGCAGCCACTTTCTTCGGCGGCGGCTCCGTTGCGCCGGCCGCCTTGATCGCCGTTATCTCGGACGCGGAGAATTTCAGCACGCTCGACAGAATCTCATCGGTGTGCTCGCCGAGCAGCGGCGAACGCTTCACCTCGGCGGGGCTGTCGGACAGTTTGATCGGATTGCCGACCGACAGATATTTTCCTCGCGTCGGATGATCCACTTCGACGACAGTTCCAGTGGCGCGCAGCGACTGGTCCTCGGCGATTTCCTTCATGGACAGGATCGGCCCGCAGGGGATGTCGTCCTGGTTCAGAATCTCCATCGCCTCGAACTTGGTCTTGGTCATGGTCCACTGCTCGATGCGCGCGAAGATCGCGTTGAGCTTCGGGAGCCGCGCCGGCGGAGTCGCATATTCCGGATCGGTCTTCCAGGTCGGCTCGCCGATGATGTCGCAGATCTTCTCCCACACCGGCGCCTGGGTGATGAAATAGATGTAGGCGTTGGGATCGGTCTCCCAGCCCTCGCACCTCAAAATCCGGCCGGGCTGGCCGCCGCCGGAATCGTTGCCGGCGCGCGGCACGGCGTCGCCGAACGGAACGCCTTCGCCGAACTGGCTGTATTCCCTGAGCGGGCCATGGGCGAGGCGCTGCTGATCGCGCAGCTTGACGCGCGCGAGATTAAGCACGCCGTCCTGCATCGCGCAGGTCACGCGCTGTCCCTTGCCGGAATTGGTGCGATGATAGAGCGCCGTGACGATCCCAAGCGCGAGATGCAGGCCGGTGCCTGAATCGCCGATCTGCGCGCCGGTCACCAGCGGTGGACCGTCGCGGAAGCCGGTGGTCGACGCCGAGCCGCCGGTGCACTGCGCGACGTTCTCATAGACCTTGCAGTCTTCGTAAGGGCCGGGGCCAAAACCCTTGATCGATGCGACGATCATCCTCGGATTGATCTGGTTGATCCGCTCCCACGGAAAGCCCATGCGATCCAGCACGCCCGGGCCGAAATTCTCCACCAGCACATCGCATTCCTTGATCAGGCGCTCGAGCACCTCCTTCCCCTTCGGGTTCTTGGTGTCGAGCGTGATCGAGCGCTTGTTGTGATTGAGCATCGTGAAATAGAGGCTGTCGACCTTCGGCACGTCCATAAGCTGGCCGCGCGTGATGTCGCCGACGCCCGGCCGTTCGACCTTGATGACGTCGGCGCCGAACCAGGCGAGCAATTGCGTGCACGTCGGACCCGACTGCACGTGGGTGAAGTCGAGAATGCGAACGCCTTCGAGCGCTTTCATTGCGTGCTCCTTACTTCTTCTTCAATGCGCTTTGCGGGTTGAGATTGCCGATGCGGCCGCTTTCGCTGCCGGCGGCGGGGTCGATCACGGCGTTGATGAGCGTCGGCTTGCCTGAATCCATCGCCGCGTTCACGGCGCGCTTCAGTTCGTCGGGCGACGTGGCATTGACCCCGACGCCGCCGAACGCCTCCATCATCCTGTCGTACCTTGCGTCCTTGACGAACACCGTGGTCGCCGGATCGGCGCCGGTCTTGTTGACGTCGGTGCCGCGATAAATGCCGTTGTTGTTGAAGATCACGACGCAGACAGGCAGGCCGTACCGGCAGATCGTCTCGACCTCCATGCCCGAGAAGCCGAACGCCGAATCGCCTTCGACCGCAAGCACCGGCTTGCCGGTTTCGACAGCGGCTGCGACGGCGTAGCCCATGCCGATGCCCATGACGCCCCAGGTGCCCACGTCGATACGTTTGCGCGGTTGATAGACATCGATGATGCCGCGTGCGAGGTCGAGCGTGTTGGCGCCCTCGTTGACGAGGATGGCGTCCGGCCGCTCCTTGATGATGGTGCGCAGCACGCCGAGCGCGCCGTGGAAGTCCATCGGCGTGGAGTTCTTCAGGAGGCGCTGGCCCATCTTGGCG
>JBEVKO010000141.1:0-4202 GCA_040509705.1 Beijerinckiaceae bacterium | reverse complement strand
AGCGATGATCCGAGATAGAGCGCCCGCGCTCCGAGCGGATTGTCCGGCCCGCCGGTCATGAAGCGCGGCAGGTCCGGGCGACGCTTCAGCATCTCCGGCGGCGGCGTCCAGTTCGGCCATTCGGACTTTCGCGTGACCAGTTTGGCGCCGGCCCATGTGAAGCCCGGGCGCCCGACGCCGATCCCGTAGCGGATCGCGGTCCCGCCCTCCTGCACGAGATAGAGAAACTTGTTCGGCGTATCGATGATGATCGTGCCCGGCCGATGCGGCCCGCCATAGGCGACCTCCTGCCGGCGGAAGCGCGGATCCACGATCATGCGCGCCGGCCGCTGCTCGAGCCGCTGCGGCTCAACCGCGCCATAGAGCGACTGGATATGCGAGCGCGAGCGCGGCGCGAGCGAGGGCTCCGCTCCATAGACCGTCGCGCCGCGCGGCGTCGGGTCCCGACCCGTTACGATGAACTCGATGAAGCCGCCGCCGAGATTGTTGGCGGCGTGCATCACATTTTGTGCGTAAGGCGTAACGCGCGCGGGTCGCGGGCCGACCGTTCCGCTCATCTGCTCATAGGATTGGCCCCAGGTCTGGGCGCGGGTTGGAGAAAAAATGGCGGACATTGATGTCGCGGCCAGAAAGGCGGCGATGGGAATGAGAGGCTTCATCAGGGGCTCGTCTTGGGCCAGCGTCGCGGCGATTCTTCGCCGCCGGAAGAAATCATTAGCGTTACCGGCTCAGGGAAATCGTAACGCGCCGGGCGTTCCCGTGCGAATTAGCGCTGTGGGACAGGGCTTTTCCGCGACGTGGTTGACGCGGCGCAAATCGGAATGGTGAACAGGTTGTTTCCGCGCCGCGACGTGGTGAACGCCGCATTAAGACGAATTAAGCGATCTGACGCGCCGCGATCCTGCCGCCGATCTCCCTGCGCACATTGGCGATGTTCATCAGCCAAGCGAGGCCGCCATAGATCGCGGCGCCAAGCGCAGTCATCAGCGCGAGCTTCCACAGCGATGGCTCAAGACCGCGAAGAGGAGCAAGTGCAATCGTCATAGCGGCGGTCGCAGCGATGATCTTCGCGACATCTGCGATCGACGGCCTCACGCGCGACATTGCGAAGGCGGCGCCAACGATCAGAAAGAGCGCTGCGCCATATCCTGCGAACTGCGCCCAGGCGAATCCGTGCGGCCCCAATTCCGGCGCGAAGAAGCGCGCGAACAGCGCATTGACGCTCAGCGCGACAAAAGCCGTCGCGATCACCGGCCAAGTGCGTTTCTGAATCTGGAAGACCGGATTGAATGCGTAGAGCACGAGCGCGAAGCAAATCATCGCCGGAATGAGGATGGTCGTGTAGCTCGCGAAATGTCCGCGAAATTCCTGCGGCACGATCAGCGCCTCGAACATCGGCAATGCGAGCCAGTAGCCGGCGGCGAGCGGCGCGCACAGCGCAAAAACATAGCTCATGTTGCGCGACAGCTGCGCTTCCCCCTTCTCGACGCCATCCCGCTCGTCGGCGCGCACGGCGATCTGGAAGAGCAGAATGTCGAGGGCCGAGCCCATTGTCGCAAAGACGCGGATTCCCATGTCCGTCGCCAGCGCGAACTGACCTGCTTCTGAAAATCCATGCGCATCGGCGATCATCGCGCGGTTCATGAAGGTGATTAGCTGATAGAACATGTTTGCCGCCATGAGCGGCAAGCCGTAGGCGGCAAAGCTCTTCGCGATCGCCCAATCGGGCTGGCGCAGATCGGCGCCTGAATCGCGCAGCACGCCTCGCGCGAGCATAAGCGCCGCCATCGAACTGACGGCGCTGCCGACAAGCACGGCGGTCGGGCTGTCGGTCAGCCAGGCGCCGCCCGCCATCAGCAGGAAGGCGGCGAGATTCTTGGCGATGACGAGCAGGCTGTAGACGCGTTCGAGGAAGCGGGCTCGCGCCAGCGTCGCCACGAAGTCGAACAGCGCCATGCCGACGCCGGCGAGAGTCGCAGCGCAAGCAAGGAACGCGGGAATCCGGAAGTCGACGCCTGTCAGGACAGCCGCGCCGAGCATTCCGAATGTGGCGAACGTCATGGCGGCGACGAGGAAATCGAGCGTCCCGCGCAGCGCCGGACGATTGCTGCGCGATGAATCGGAATAAAAGCGGGCGGCCGACAGCCTGATCCAATCGAAGAGCACACTGTTGACCAGCACGGCGAACGCCATGGCGATGGCGTAGCGGCCGAAATCGCCCGGCCCGAGAAACTTGGCGAGCACCAGCCCCAGCGCAAAATTCAGGAGCGAATTGGTAAGGAAGGTGACAGTGATGGTCATCGCAGTCCTCACCTTCTACAGGCTGCGCAATAAGAAACGGCTAACCCCGGCGTCGAAGCGCGTTGAGGGTTTCGCGCTGCGCCGTTCGGAAGCCACTGCGTCCGCGGTGCGATGGGCCCCGAACCAGCAGCGCATCACTGCGTGCTGGGCTCCATCCCGGATTCCGATTGAAGGAGCGACGAGCTTCAGCGTTCAATTGGAACTCGGCCGCTCGCCTGGCTCACCCCGCCAGCGCCCTGCGCATGAGCATCCAGTCATGGGCGGTCTCATAGAGCGCAATGGTGCGCTTGACATGGCGCTTTACCGACAGCGGATCGGACCAATAGGCGTTGTAGCCCGCAAAGCCGATGCGCGCCGCATCGTCGTCGCTCTTTATCCGCAACAGCGCCGCAGCCAACCCGTCGACGTCTCCCGGATTGACGAGAAGTCCGTCATCGCCGTCCTTCATCCAGCTCGCCGGTCCGGTTGCGCGTGAGAGAATGACGGGAACGCCAAGCGAGCGCGCCTCCGCGATCACCAGCGGACCCGGCTCGAACCAGAGCGAAGGCAGCGCCAGCGCGCGCGCTTCCGACATGGCCTCGAAAACGCGCTCGGCAGGCAGCCAGTCGCGGAATTCCGCGCCCGGGTTGATCCTCGCCAGCTCGGCGCGCATCGGACCCTCACCGATGAACCGCACCGGAATTCCGGCGCGCGCAGCCGCTTCGGCAAGAAGGTGCGGACCTTTCTCGGCGGTGAAGCGACCGAGAAACAGCACATGGCTGTTGCGCGCCGGATCGATGGCCGGCCGCCGCGTCGCCTCCATCATGTTCTCGACCGTGGCGTGGCGCGCCGTTGCGGGAAGGTGCGGCTCGGCGAAGCGCCGCGCAAAATCGCTGACATGAATGAAGGTGAGATTGCGCGCGCCCCGAAGCGCCTGGTCGGACCGCCATTGGCGCGCGACTCGCACCAGCTTGTGAGCATAGCTCCTGCGATCGCAATTCGCCGTCATGCAGGCGGCTGACATCGGCGCCTTGTCGCACGGTTGGCCCGCCTTGAAATCGAAATAGCCGCCCTCCGGACAGAAGCTGAAATAGTCGTGCATCGTGATGAAGGTCGGCAGTCCCGACTGGACCGCTGCGCCGATCGCGGCGGGACTGAAGGCTTTCGTCCACTGATGGAGATGGATGACAGTTTCGCGTCCGCGCTCGCGGGCGAATATCTGGGTGAGACGATCGCCCGCGGCCTGGTTCCAGACGCCCTGGGCGGCGGCGCGCAGGGGATTCGCCACGCTCCAGATTTCAGCGCTCCCGGTGAGGTCGACGCGGATGTTCGGATGGATGAGCGCATCCGCTACCGGGCCGATTGCGGCGACGAAGACGATCTCGCATCCGGCGTCCGCCAGGCCGCGCGCGCTCTCGATCGCGACCTTGGCGGCGCCGCCATTCACGCTGGCGAAATCGCTGACGATGATGCTCCGCATGGCGAGGTCCGAAATGCGAGCCCCAAGCCTACGGTCAGGAGATTGACGAACTTCTACACGCTTACTGATAAGATAAATCAGATCAGATGGTTAACAGATGCTTTCGAGCCGCTTCGCCGCGGCAAGTCTACACACAGGTCTACGCCTTGACCACGGCCGGCGGGTCGATGAATCTTCCCGGCGGGGCATCACATGGCGGACAGAGGAACGACCGCCGTGCTGCTCTTCTTTCATCGCCGACCTGAAGCCCTGCCTGCCGTCTACGACGCCTTCGCCGTGAAGGTGCGTGTCGGGACCATCACGCAATCGGTCCTGCCCGGAGAACCCGACCGGCATAGATGGGCGCTTCGCCTCGGCCAGCCTCGTGAGTTCGAAGGCGTTGTCCAATCTTTGGATCAGGCGAAGATCGCCGTGCAGGACGCGTGGCTGACGTGGTGCGAGA
>JBEVKO010000140.1:0-4165 GCA_040509705.1 Beijerinckiaceae bacterium | reverse complement strand
ATCAAATCATCGAGTAGATCATGTGCAACGGTCTCATTTTGCGCTTTGCCCTTGCGCCCTCGGGGCGATGCACGCGAACTCATTAGCGCCTCCCGAAAACTAACTCTCCGGTAATGGATTAAGTAACTCTCGGGTAATGGCTTAACCTTAATGATTTCCGATTGCGATTCCTGCTTCTTGCGGCGCAACCGACTCAACCACAATACGCTTCCACGTTTGGTCGTCAACCCTACAGCGGCGTAGCTTTTTTGAGCGACGCACGTTCTGGCTAACCCATCGGCGTCCGCCTGCAATGCGCGACTGGCGCGACGCGTGAATTTGATGATCCTTTAAGGGCGATGTTCCGTTGTCCAAGGGGAAACAAGCCATGGCCTACGAAAGTGAAATGGAGCTGGAGCTCGAAGAGGAACTCGGAGAGCTCGAACAGCACGAGGGCGAATGGGACCAACACGAGTTGGCCCACGAGTTTGAAGGCGACCAATTTTTCGGCCGGATAGCCCGAGGAATCGGGAGGTTCGTGAAGCGGGCGGCGCCAATTCTCAAGAGCGTCGCCCGCATTGCGGCGCCGATGGTCGGCACGGCGATTGGCGGTCCCTTTGGCGCGATTCTCGGCCGCGTGGCAACCCAGGCTCTTGGTGAAGAGGAATGGGAGCAGCAAGAGCTCGAGCACCCCGAGCTCGCGCATGAATTCGAGCAACATGAATTTGAACAGCCTGAAATGGCGCATGAGTGGGAGCAGCATGAGTTCGAAATGCACGAGCTCGAGCAGCCCGAAACGGCGCATGAGTGGGAGCAGCAAGAGTTCGAAATGCACGAGCTCGAGCAGCACGAAGCTTCTCAGGAAGTCGCCCATGAAATCGCTCAGCACGAGGTCACCCACCACGAGGCGCTTGCGGAGATGATGGCCGAGATGGCGGCTCACGAGCAGCACGAGGCGCAGGCCGAAGCGATGATCGGCGGAGCGGTGGTCACGGTGCTCTCCCCGCGTGACCGGCGCGCCCTGCGGCGCCTCACTCCGCATCTGGTTCGAGGCGCCGCCGTTTTGACTCGAATCCTGCGTCGTCGCCGCGCCACACGACCCGCTGTCCGAGCAGTCCCGACGATCATGCGGCGCACGGTTGCGAGCTTGAAGCGCCAAGCTGCGGCAGGAAAGCCTGTAACGAGGCGAGCTGCGGGCCGCGCCGCCGCCGTCGAAGTCCGGCGCGTTTTGGGCAGCCCATCGGCTTGCGCCGCTGCGATCCGCCAGAACGTGCGCTCGGCGCGACGCGCGCGGGCCGGCGGCACAGCCGGCTGCTGATCCGTTTCCGCCATCGCGGCCAACCTCGAGGAGTACGAACGATGAGCGGGCTCGTGACGGAAATGGAGTTTGAGGCTTTGCCGGAATTGCGTGCGCCTCAAGCTGCGTTCGAAAAAGGCCAGGTCATAATTGGAAAGCCGCGGCCAGCGATCCTTCAGGAGGCCCTGGATCTCATCCAGAAGTTGAATCTGGGCCCTAACGACGCCAACAAACTCACCGATGCGTTGTTCTTTAAACGCCATCCGGAACGGGCCGGCAGGCCACTAAAAAAGAGTGAGGGTCTCCTGATCAGAGAGTGGTCCCGCCTCCGCGAAGTCGCTTTGGCCGCAATATCAATCACGTTCCCTATGGGCGAAAGCGAGCAATTCTTCGGCGCTCTTGCCAATCTGGCCCGCCGCGGCGCGGGCTGGCTCACGGCGCCTGGGTCGCCGCAGCGGCGGGCGGCCCTCACCCTCGCGCGCCAGGCGATCAACCGGGGCCTTCCCGCCCTGGGTCAGCGATTGGGCGTCGGGCAAGACCCCTCGTGGCGGCAGGCGGCGTCCTGGCTCGGCGACGTTCTGCCGCAGCAGGAATACGAATGGGAAAGCGAGCTCGAGGTCAACCCCGCCCGCAAGATCTATCCCGATGCGATGCTGGAGCACCTCGGCCATGCGGCGGCCGAAACCCATAGCGAAGCCGAAGCGGAAGCTCTGACGGGCGCGATGGTCCCCCTTGCCGCGCGCATCGTTCCCTCCGCGGCGCCCGTCCTCATGCGGGCGACGCCCGGACTCGTTTGCGGCCTTGCGGGAGTCGTGCGCGGCCTGCGCCGCGATCCGGCGACCCGGCCGCTGGTGCGCGTGGTTCCGGCGATCGTGCGCGGCACGGCGGCCAGCATCGCGCAAAAGACCGCGAGCGGCGTTCCCGTCACGCCGCAGGCGGCCGTGCGCGCCCTGGCGGGGCAAACGCTGCGGGTTCTCGGAAGTCCCCAAAGCAGCACTCAGGCGTTCCGCCGCTCCCGCGTCCTCGATCGGCAATTCCATCGCAGCGCCGGCGACAGCCCCTCGCTCGGCGCAAGCTGCCCCAGTTGTGGAGCGAAAATTCGGTAGACGGTCATGTATAACGCGCCGCTCGACATCCTTCCCGAAACCCGCCGTGGACCGGCGCCGCCCCCGCGAGCGTCTGTCGCCGGCGCGGCGCCCGCCTTGAAGCCGTGGCTTCGCGCGCAGGCGGTGAACGTGACGCGGCACGCAGCGGCGCTGCGTCCGTTCCGCAGAGCGGAATTCGGCCAAGGCGACGCGGCGCCGTCGGAAGGGCATATCCAGGCGGTCAACCGGTTGATCTCGTCGCTGCGGCGCGGCCTCTTGAAAAAGACGGCGCAGGTGACCGAGGCGGTTGCCGCGGCCTCGGAGAGGCCCGCGACCTCAGAGCTGCAGGAGACGGTCGCGCGCAAGGAAGACGCCCATAGAATCGTTGAGGCGACCGAGCGCATATGGGACTTTTACTTCGAGCTGTTCGGCCAGCGCCAGGGCCAATACGCCGATTGGCTTTTGAGCTGCGACCGCATCGCGCTCGACTGCTACACGGTCGCCTATACCGGGCTCGGCGCCCATCGGTCGGTGCCGGCGCCGCCGCCCTTCTGTTACATGCGCACCGGCTTCGCGCCGGCGACATTCCGCCGCGGCATTCCGCTGCGCCGCCTCGGCAAGCGGCTCAACCCCTTCCCGCTCGTCCAGCTTCCCTATCACCGGTTGGTCAATCCCTGGACCCTCGGCGCGGTGCTGCACGAGGTCAGCCACAATCTGCAGAGCGATCTCGGCCTGACCACGGATGTTCCGCGCCGCGTCGCCGAGCGGCTCTTGAAGGCCGGCTGCGCGCCCGCCGTCGCTCGCGTCTGGACGCGCTGGAATCGCGAAATGTTCAGCGACATGTCGGGCCTGCTGCTGGGCGGCCCCGGCGTGATCGGAACCGTGATGGACGTTGTGGGACGCGGGCCGGAGACCGTGCTGACCTTCAATCCCCAGGGCGTGCATCCGACCCCCTATCTGCGCACGCTGATCAATCTGGAATTGCTGCGCCGCATGGGGTTCGGGGAGGCGGCGGAAGGCTACCGGCGGATGTGGACGGCCATATATCCCAACCCTGCGGCCGGCGACATCCCGCGCGCTTTGCTCGAGTCCTTTCCGCAGGCCTGCGCGGTTGCGGTCGACGCCATGTGCTTTCGGCCTTTTCCGACCCTCGGCGGCAAAAGCCTGGCGCAGGTCATCCCCTTCCAGCCGAAGGAGCAGTCGATGATCGAGGAAGCGAGCCGCCGCCTCGCCGCCGGCACCGATCCCGGCATCGTTCCCGAGCGCTTCCTGATCGGCGCCGCCCGCTTCGCCCTCGACAACCGCCTGGCGCGGCCCGGCGTGATCGCGAAGAACTTCTACCAGGAGCTCGCGCGGAGGTAGTCATGACGATCGAACGGACCTTCGGCGATCTGTCGCAGCGCCTGCAGGAGCTTCAGGAAAGCCTGAGCGGCCTCGGGGTCACGATTGACGAGGACAAGCCGCGCGACGACGACGTGGCGCTGGCCTCGATCCTGAGCGACGCCGTGCTGGCGGCGGCCGGCTTTCTCGAGGAGGCGCGGCAGGCGGCCGAGGAGGCGCAGGGCGCCGTCGCCGACCGTTGCGACACGGACCTCGCGCGCCGCGCGCTGATCCGCTGCCAGAAGAGCTTTCATAGCTTTGGGGCGCGCTTTGCCGCCGAGCTTTGCTGCTGCGAGCGGCTCGAGGACCTCAAGAGCGTCGGCCAGCGAGGGCAGGAATGGGCGAGATGGGCCGCCGTCGCAGTGGAGTCGCTCAAGCAGTGCCGCGAGCAGGTGGAAGAAATCCGCAATGCGCTGTTTGCGTG